>CADAPI010000019.1 GCA_902789705.1 uncultured Ruminococcus sp. | reverse complement strand
TTGAAACTAATATGTATATCATCTGGAAAAAGTATCAGGTGTTTTCGCCGATTGCAGAATTGTTTTTGAAAAGATTAAGGCAGGACTATAGTTAATTGAGAATACATTTCTATAACTGTAAAGCATAGCAACGTATTCAATATAGGTATTGGCTATTTTCAGAAAACTTTGTTATAATGAATACAACAAGAGAGTCGGGGAAAAGAGTTGCTCGACGAGGTTCATGCAAAGGAACGCTGTATCAGCCGCTCTGATTACCTGACGTTCACGATGTAAAAGGAGAATTACCATGAAGAAAGTACTTATCATATCATCCAGTCTGCGAAACGGCTCAAATTCCGAACAACTTGCAGCCTCCTTTGCAGATGGTGCAAAATCGGCTGAAAATGAAGTTGAGGTCATTTCTCTGCGAGACAAGGAAATCAGCTTCTGTACAGGATGTCTTGCATGTCAGAAAACACAGCGCTGCTTTATGCACGACGATGCAGATGCGATCCGTGAGAAAATGCTTTACGCCGATGTGCTTGTGTTTGCAACGCCGATCTATTACTATGAAATGAGTGGTATACTGAAAACGCTGCTTGACAGAGCTAATCCGCTGTATTCTTCCAATTATCGTTTCCGTAAGGTATATGCCCTTGCAACAGCAGCCGAAAATGAGAAACACGTTCCGGAAAGGGCTTTCTCAGGCATTGAGGGCTGGGTGGACTGCTTTGAAAAGGCAAAACTGGTCGGTACACTGTTCTGCGGTGGTGTCAACGATTCCGGAGAAATAAAAGATAACCCGAAACTGAAAGAAGCCTGTGAAATGGGCAGAAATATCTGAGAAGGTAACAGCTATGACAACAAAAGAATTCATTGACTTCATGAACAGCGGAAAACAGGTCACGGCGGAATCCGGTGTACATCAGACTATGCACAGGCTCAGTCAGGAAGCGATCCAAATCACAATGGAGATCAACAATCATTACCATACTCCCGGCGAGATCAATGCATTAATGTCGGAACTTATCGGTGAGCCGGTTGAGGTCGGACTGTTTCCTCCGTTCAACGCCGACTGCGGAAAGAACATTCATCTGGGCAAGAACGTGTTTATAAATTCCGGCTGTAAATTTCAGGATCAGGGCGGCATATATATTGGTGACGGAGTTCTGATCGGTCACAATACGGTGCTTGCCACGCTGAACCACGGAATTCTCCCCGAAGAACGCCACGATCTGATACCGAAACCCATTCACATCGGTAATAATGTGTGGATCGGCTCAAACTCAACTGTTCTTGCTGGAGTGACTATCGGAGATAATGCTGTGATTGGTGCTGGCTCGGTGGTCACTAAGGATATTCCCGAAAACATGATAGCTGTAGGCAGTCCGGCAAGAGTTATAAAAAGCATATTTGATTGAGTAACTCAAACTTCGCATTAAATACTGCGAGTGCATCACAAAGGTGAATAAATACATTACAAACTAAAACGGCTTCTCCGGATTTCAATTGCTCCGGAGAAGCCGCTTTTTCATATATAATTTCATATCCGATGGCTGCTCACAGCGTTCTCTATCACCACATGATCAACCATGCCGTCTTCGGATAAATATCCAATAACTTCATAATCTGATTTAGTGGCATCATCAACGTAATTCAGTGAAAAACCTTCATCCGAATCATAAAACAGATTACACGGAATAAGTCTTTTCGCAAAAACGGAACTTTTCGTGGTAAGAAGATCATCCGGACATTTACGCTTTTTCTTTATCACATCAAGCTCTGTGCATGCCATCTTACGCAGTATCCTGTCTGTTCCCTTCTGATTTTCAAATATCATTTCAAGTCTGCTGATGAAATTCTCAGATACATAATCTTCGGAAATCGTAAGAATTACTTTGATCTCAGTACCGCACCACTTACACGATGCTTCATACCATTTCGGCTTACGGCGGTATATGAATTTCCCGAGATTTTCAGAGACAAAAGATATCTCTTCTTTCCCGTCGTCTTCGTCACCGTATATATGCTGCTTAACTTCTGACAGTATCTTTTCGCAATCTTTTATCGCTTCATTTGCAGATACAGATATGTCCGATTTGATTTCCGTATCTTCAGGCGGCTTTTTCAAATTTTTCAGAAATATCACCAGTCCTGAGATCATCAGTACACCGGATATTTCAGATAATGCACTTACATACGACATTGTATTATGCGTAAAGCAGATTAAAAGACATATCGCACCTGCTGCAAACAGCACTGCTGCCAAATAATTAGTTTTCATCCCCGGTATTTCCTTCCGTTTTTAACTACACTATCGTGTATTACAAAATTTCTCTATTATTTTTTCATCTCCATTATACCACTTTCAAATATTAGCATCAATACAAAATGTTCAGAATAATTCACTTGACACAATAGCTCCTGTTGTTGGAAACACTTGACAAAACGATTGTTGTCTCGTATAATATATTTAGAAGTATTTTATATAAAATTATTTCCTATCATTAACAGAGGTGATATAGTTATGGCAGTAATAAATCAATCATTATACAATGACACAGTAGCTTTACTGGATGATTTAAACGACAGTCAGTTAATGGCTGTTCATGCAATTATTCTCGAATTAGCTGATGTTCATAACCGTTTTAAAAGTCCTCTTGGCATAGAAAACGAAGAAGCATTATTAAATCACATTGATTCTTCTCTGGAACAAGCAAAGTCTGGAATCGGAATAGATGCTGATGAAGCAATATCTTCTCTTATGCAGGAGTTTGATTTATGAAAAGTTTCAAAGTCAAAGTAACTCCTAAGGCTATGGACGATATAAGAAAGTATATCAATTATATTCGCGATGTTAAACATAATCTACAAGCTGCAAGAAACGTGCTTAAAGATTTTAAAAATACGCAAGAAAGCCTGAGTCTTGTTGCGGAGAGTTTAGCTTTACCGGAAAGTGAAATATTAAAATCACGAAACCTTAAAAGAATGAATTTTCTTCATCATAATTATTTCTTGCTTTATTACATAGGAACAGACAATGTTGTGTACATCACTGACGTTTTTCATGGATCAGAAAATTTCGAAAGCAAGTTAAAGTAAAAAAATCATTTATGCCTTAGTAAAGTCATCTGTTCTTTACTAAGGCTTTTGTTTTTTTCTGGACTTATAAAAGGTTGTGTGCCTACGGCGCGCTTTTCATATTCCGGTATTAAGTACCCTTTCAAATGCATTATAGTTTCTATCCGGCGGTACAGCAAAAACTACTTGTTTTACCATAGTATCACTGAATAATTCTATGAACAGACTCGCCACTATCTCCGGTCTTTGGGCAAAAACTCCGCATCCAAATGCTCCGGCGATCAGTACTTCCACATTCTGTGAATCACAAATATCTCTTATGAAACGTATTCTGTCCTTCAGTGCACGCTCATTCTGCTCTTCACTTAAACTTCCTTTTTTAAGCATCACAGAACGATTAGGTGCTGCGCATGTTATTACATCAGCGGTTACATGCTTATTTTCGTCATCATTAAAGAAGTACACACCAGGAGAATAGAGCGCCCTGTTCATATACAAACCCATATTATAATTGGCTTCATTCCATTCATAATAATCCGGAAAAGTACTGAGTACATTATATAAGAACGATGCGTGACATAACGCCTCTTCCTGTGCCATAGCTCCATTTAAAAAGCCTCCTCCGGGATGTCTGTAGCTGGCAAAGTTAAGTACAGCAAGTTTATTCCCGTTTGAATGCTTTAAAACACTATCCTGGGTATATGACTTTTCAAGAATGAACTCCGCTCTTTTTCCTGTTATCTTATCTCTCACAAATTCGTTTCCAAATACATGCGTTGCCAGAATACTCTTCTGTATTTCATCGGAGTACAGTTTCACCATTTTTTCAGTATGCTTCAAAGCTTTATCTTTAAGATCATCTTTTCTTCCCATCATCATTTCTCCTTTTCATAAATATAAACAAGCACGTAAATTGATTATAGTCAACTTACGTGCCGTTTTATAGCTAATAAAAGTATAGCAACAAACCGCATCGGATGTCAAGCTGATTTCAATAATACGAGAAAAAAATACGTTTTCATCTTTTTCCGTAGAAGATATTATAACATAATAAAACTGAAAATTCGAAGATAAAGCAAAGAAATTTCTAACGAAGCAAGACAGTTTCCGTGCAATTATCGCACAATTTTAGGCGATATCACTCTATATTCTTTGACAATACACTGATTTCAGAAGGAAATGCACAAATATTTCTGCATTTTGTTACTGACCACAGAAACTGACTATACATTTCAGTTTTTTTATAGTATAATATATAGTAAACCACAAATACAATTAATGGAGGTTGTATACAAATGTCAAGAAAAATCAGAAAAATAGCAGCAACTGCTTTAGCTTTTGCTATGCTCGCCGGATCTGCAGCCGGATTCTCTGCAGTACAGGAAACACCGGTTATCACTGTTTCAGCTGCTGAACAGGCTGTATCAGCAACAAAGGCTCCAAACGGAATCGCAGGTCCTACTATCGATGCAGGCACATACAAGATCGCAACTGGTGATACTTTCAAGGTAAAGATAAAAGTAACAGACAACGCTGACGGATTCAATGCTATCAACGCATGGCTCGATGTCAACACAAACTACTTCGAGATCGTAGATAAAGCAAACGGCGATCCTGATATGGCAGAGTACGAAGACAGTGAAGCATATACAGCTGTTACTCTCAATGAGTACAGCAAGAAGAACGTTGGCAAGGAAATAAAGACTATTATTACACTTTACAGTGATACTAACAATCTCAAGGGCGACGTTGTTATTTCAACAATCACGCTTAAGGCAAAGGCTGATGCTCCGGCTGGATACTACTCTCTTCCTTTTGATGCTGTAGGCGACGACGGTGCTATGGCAAACCGTATCGATGAGAAAAGAGATCCTATCGTAATCAACCCTACATTCCGCGGTGCTCTTGTTCAGGTCGGCGAAGGTACAGACATGATCTATCCTGCATCATCATCTTCTTCAGACATTCTCAAGGGTGACTTCAACCTCGACGGCAAGGTATCACAGACTGACGCTACATTCATGCTCAGATATCTCCTTGAAAGCTCAGTTTCAGATAACAAAACGGATGTTCTTTACGACCTCATAAAGGGTACTATCCGTGAAGAGCTTAAGAACGAATCAAAGGAAAAGATATTCGAGCTCGCAAATGCATCCGGAGACGTTGACGGTTCTGAAAGCGGCAAGTCATTCAAGCAGACTGACGCTACATACATTCTCAGAGCACTCCTCAATGACAGCAAGATCGACAACGCTTTCTGGACGACATTCTTTGCCTGATCAGTTCTGATAAAGATTTAAGGATACAATGATTTAATCAGCTAAAAAACAAAACGGAAGAAGAGCTTCATGCTTTTCTTCCGTTTCTTATTATCCGGATATTCCTATTATAACTTATAAGGGAAACACTGATTAAATCGGAAATCCGGCTTTGCCGGATTTCCGGAGGTGGGATTTGCGGGGCTTCGCCCCGGGATCCCACGCTGATTTATTAATAAATCAGCGTTTTCTAAGCGGCTTCTTATTCTTCTGGTTTTGATTCTGTTCCTGTTCCATTTTCAGTTCCGGCTTCTGTTCCTGATTCAGTTCCCGTTTCAGTTTCTGTTCCTGTTTCTGCTGCCGGCTGCAGGATCAGTGCCTCTAAAATCACAAAATCGCGTGTGCTGAATGATCCGTCAAGATTTACATCACATGTATCCTTGTATTCAGCTGAACCGAGAAGGACCTTTCTGAGGTAAACAATATCTTCGGCATTGACTTCACCGTCTTCATTTACGTCGCCGCTGCACTTTGAAAGGTCTGTTTCTTCCTTATATTTTCCGGCAAGTATATTGGTCATGATAAGAAGATCATCATAGTTAAGATTCTTGTCAGAGCCGGTGATATTGGCATTCTTCTTTCCCTGTTCGGAAGGAACGTATTCTGTCAGGCCTTCAAGGTACTGGTAGTACATGACTGTGTCCAGAAGATCAAATGTGTTATCGCAGTTGAAGTCACCGCTTACCGGAACAAAATCCGAAGGAGCAAGTTCTTCAGTCGGAAGAGTATTTTTCTCTCTAAAGAACTCTGCAAGTGCTCTCAAGTCTTCCGCATCCAGACCCGTGGAGTCCTTTCTGTATACATTTGCATTTTCAAGACCCTGCTTTGAAGGCTGATAATCTGATACACCGTAAATATATTTGTAGAGCATTGCAAGATCGACTACATTTACTGTATTGTCACAGTTGAAGTCACCTGCAAAATGTTCCACCTCAGTTGTTACAAGAGTTTCAGTTGGTATTTCATTAGTTTTCTCTGAGAAAAACTCTGCAAGTGCCTGCACGTCATCCATATCAAGGTCTGTTGTATCCTTTTTATAGATATTGGCATTCTTAAGGCCCTGCTCTGACGGCTTATAATCGGATACCTTGTTGAGATACTTAAACAGCATTGCAAGGTCGACCAGATTTACTTCATTGTCACAGTTGAAGTCTCCGGCAAGATGTTCTGCCTCAGTTGTTACAAGAGTTTCAGTTGGTATTTCAGTGGTTTTCTCCGAGAAATACTCTGCAAGTGCCTGCACGTCATCCATATCAAGGTCTGTTGTATCCTTTTTATAGATGTTGGCATTTTTTAGGCCCTGCTCTGACGGCTTGTAGTCTGATACCTTGTTGAGATACTTAAACAGCATTGCAAGGTCTACCAGGTTTACTTCATTGTCACAGTTGAAATCTCCGGCAAGATGAACAGAATCTTTGATCGTAAGTTCTTCTGCAGGAAGAGTTAATTTTTCACCGACAAACTCAGCGATAGCTGCAACGTCATTTAAATCAAGTTCTGTAGAATCCGGCCTGAAAGCATTGGCATTTTTAAGTGCCTGCTCTGACGGCTTGTATTCTGTTGTACCCTGAAGATAATGGTTAAGTAATACTGCGTCAACAATATTTGTTTCACCGTCACAGTTAAAATCGCCTGTGATTTCTGTATCTTCATTTTCAGAATTATAAGTAACCTGAACTATATTGTGTGTCCAGAGTTCTCTGATTCCGGCAAGATTTTCAATTATCACCTGAGCATCTTCATGATCAAGGGCAAATCCCGGTGACTTTGCATCTGCATTCTTCATTCCCTGCGGTGTAAGCGGATTTGCTTCACTGTCTTTAAGATATTTATTAAGTGCATCAACATCATCAAAATCCACATCTCCGTCGTAATCCACGTCTCCGTAATGTACTGCCGGTCCGCCTGTTTCAATATTATGAGTCCATAATTCGCGTTTTCCTGCAAGGTGTTCTACTATTACCTGGGCATCTTCATAATCAAGTGCCAGTCCCGGTGACTTTACATCGGCATTCTTCATTCCCTGCGGTGTCAGCGGATTTGCTTCAGCGTCTTCAAGATATTTCAGTAAAGTGCTTACATCGTCAAAATCCACATCTCCGTCATAATCCACGTCTCCGTAATGTACTGCCGGGTCACCTGTTTCGATATTGTGGGTCCATAAGTCCCGTTTTCCTGCAAGGTGTTCTACTATTACCTGGGCATCTTCGTAATCCAGTGCTGATCCCGGCGACTTTGCATCTGCATTCTTCAGTCCCTGTGGTGTCAGCGGATTTGCTTCACTGTCCTTTAAATATCTGTATATCGCATCCACATCATCAAAATCCACGTCTCCGTCGCAGTCTGCATCTCCGTAATGCACTGCAGGTGTACCTTTTTCGATATTGTGGGTCCATAATTCACGTTTTCCCGCAAGGTATTCAACGATTACCTGGGCATCTTCATAGTCCAGTGTTCCCGGTGACTTTGCATCTGCGTTTACAAGTCCCTGCTCCGTAGCCGGTACAGATTCCGGATCTTTAAGATATTTTGAAAGTTCAATTACATCATTAATATCCACAACGCCGTCGCAGTTGAAGTCGCCGTAAAGTGTTACTGCGGCCGCATTTACAGCATCAAAGCTTCCTGCTGCCAGATAAGTACCCGCAATACACAGTGCAGAAACGCCTGCAGTCGAACGTCTTATTAAATTTCTTAGATTCATTTCGTACCTCCGTAATAAAAATTTATATTTCTTATTCCTTCTTCTCAAACGCCTTAGGAATATTCTTTACGCTTTCAGTTATGATGTTTTTGGCATTGTTCAAAAGGATCTTTCGTGCTTCAGGATTCATGTCATCGAAGTTTTTCTTGATTTCCGGAATTACCTTTATAAAGTCAATGTCATCAAGAGTTTCAGCATTTGTCGTGTTGAACAGTTCGAACAGGGACTGTATTATCCTTGAACGTTCCTCGTAGTTCATGTCCCCTATCCACTTGTTCACTGATACTTTAAGGATCCGGCTGTCGTAGGTTAGATCGTCTGTAAAGTCAAACTCACCTTCCGGAGTCAGATGCCAGTAAAATGCCATATGCTGTGAAAATCCGCGGCCGTCTGATTTAACTATCCGGTAATCTTCACGCTTTTCCATTATAAGACCGATAAGTGATGACTGCGGAACAAATTTTACGACCTTGTCGTATATCTGGTCGATAAGTTCTTCATTGACCTCATCATCCACACCCGGACCGTCGAATGAATAGATCTTCGTGATCTTATTCTTTATGGATTCGTCGCATAAAGCTGACGAAAAAATCGCCAGATTACCGCCCTTGGAATGTCCTCCCGTTATTATCTCGCCGTCAAAACCTGAAGCGCAGCGGGTAAGATAGCGGACAGATGACTTCTGTGATTCCACCGGATCTGCCAGTGCAAGACAAAGGTCTTCCTTCCAGCCTACAATAAACTTGTCTGTTCCGCGGAAGGCTACAAATCTTAATTTTTCGGAAATATGAAAATTAACTGCTGAAAACTGCTTGAGTGTTTCCGGATCCAGACGGCTTACATAATGACTCACGCCAGTGTCACGGAAACGCGGGCTTGCCGCAGCCGCGCAGAAAAGCGACTTTGTTTCATCGTAAGCTACTGCCGTTCTGAACATCTGTTCAAAAAGTTCGGCCTTATAAAGATCGCCTAAACGTACTGCATCATCCGGAATACAGTTTTCCGGAAAATCGATGTACGAAAGCCATGAAAAAACCAGTGCGTCTGCATCGCAGAAAGGCTTTTCTTCAAAAGTCTCCATGGTTTTTTCAACGTATTCTATAAAATTCATGTGGTCTTCCGGCTTAGGCTGAAGGACTTCTTCAGTCTGCTCCGGTTCCTCGCTCATATTCTCTATTTTTTTTGCATGAAGGCGATAGAAATTTCTGTTTAGTTCCATGTTGTTCTTTCTCCCGTTTAACTATCTCTTTTAAGTAAACACTGATCAAACCGTAAATATGGTTTCGACGTATTTACGGTTTGGAAGATCACGGGGTCTCCGCCCCGTATCCAGCGCTGATCTATTCATAAATCAGCGATTTTCCAAAGAAGCGCTGAACAAATTGATTGCTCAGCGCTTCAGATTTTTATCTGCACATGCTGTACAGCCTGCTGAATCCGCTGCTGAAGCCTGCTATGTCAGCTTTTCCGGAAACACCTGATATCTGTTCACCGCCTGTAAGGTTTATCTGGTAATTCACCCTCGCGATAAGTACAGCATTCGTGAACACATCAGCTGCCGTTGTGGTTATACCGGAAAGCCGCTCTGTAAGGGCTGTATACTCGGCAACCGTGTTCTCAAGTATCCCCTTCATATTCAGTGCCACCATTTTCTGATCCAGAAGTTCCGAATCAGCGTTTTCCGAAAATCCGGCCATAAAACTGTCAAGCGCTGTCTTATAAGTGCCAAGCTCCCTTTTCAGTGTGGTCAGCGTATTTTCAGCAATAAGTCTGTTTTTCTTAAGTTCACCGGTTATTGTCTGCACCTTGCTGTAGTGCTCCGCAAAAAGCTGCCAGTATTTTTTTATACGGATACCTGCGAAAAAACCGGTTTTCGTAAAGTCAATGCCTGACGGATCAAGCACGTCAAGATATTTTGCAAAAGCTGAAATATATTCAGCTGTTTTTACTGCTACATTCTGCGGACCGCAGCACATATCGATACAGCTCTGTGCAGACGATACCGCATTTTTCATTTCAACGGAATACATAATTTCCCCTGTTACAGATTTGCATTGAAAAGATTCTTTAACTGATAAACAACGTCGTCATTCGCAGCATCGATGCTTGCTGCCTCGTTGATCGATGATATCTTTCTCAGTTCGTCAAGATCAGCATTGTAACCGATAGTATAGATCGGCATTTTCAGGCTCTTTACTGCCTGAGTGATCTCGCTTAATGAAGCACCTACATTCTGCTCGCCGTCACTTAAAAGGAAGATCATCGGCTGAACGTTAGGATTTGTCTTCATGAAATCATCAAGCATGATCGATGCTTCAGCAAGTGCTGAATATGTTGCAGTGCTTCCTGATGCCTGGAGCTGATCAATTGCCCCCTGGAAAAGAGCCTGCTGGTTAATGTCGAAAATACCTATCGGAAGATCGATGTTTACGTCGGATGAATAGCTTACAACGCCAACATAGTTGGTTGTGTTTATGTAACGGATACTGTTTGTGAGTGAGCTCTTGAGTGCGTTGATAGGCTCACCTGACATTGATCCTGATGTATCGAGAACAAATACTGCAGCGATTGGCTTTGCTGTATTCTTGTTCTTCTTCCATACCTTCTGCATCTGTGACCATTTCTGTCCGTCTGTTGCAGGAATGCTGTCCTTGTAGCTGTCGAGCTGGTTGAAACCGTAATCAGTTGAACGCTTCTTTGCTGCATCTGTTGAACAGTAGTCATTGAATGCTTTCAGAAGATCCATCTTTTCAGCTGATATACCCTTTATCGCATAAAGCGGATTGTCATGTCTGATACCATAAGGAAGGAATTCGTAATTATTCTTAAGGTCTATGTTATTGCAGTAACCCTGATATTCAAGAATAAAACTTGTGAAAGTGTTGTTGCCGGCTGCATCTCTCATCTGAAGAGTGTTGTAGGCAACGAACGGAACGTTGTTCTGGAACTTGTTGAAGCCTTCAACAGCAGCCTGGCTTAAAGGATCAGCCTTGTCGTAGCTGTAAAGGGTAGCTGCAAGGAAGTTAAGTCCTGAAGTACTTGAGAACGGATTTGTATATCCGGCTGTTATCTTTCCTTCTTCAGTAGCTGTGATTATTGTCTGAATGTCCACACTGCCGTATTCTGTTTCAAGATTTTTGTAAGTCTGCCTGTCAACAAGAACACCGGCTACGTTTCCGACCATTCTTTCTGAGATAGTTTCAAGCTTTGTACCGCTGAATTCAAGCATATCTGCCCACATTGAAGCAGAAGGTGTAATTGCGTCAGGAACGTAAACGCCTGACTCAATGTAGTCTATCTGAGTACCGGAAGAAACTGAACGGAGAGCTATTCCGGCTGATTTTCCATTTATCTGCTGATTGCTGTCGTTGAACTCCTCGGCAAGCTCTTTGAGCCAGCCGTCTGTACCTGAGCCTGCCTTTTCAGGTGAACTGAAAATTTCGGCAACAAGCTGCTTGCCGTTCGGCTTTACAACAAGCGGATAAGATGTTTCAATGTCAGGAAGTTCTTCCTTTGATGAAACTGAATCGTAGGAAACTACGCCCTTCTGAGCATGGTTTTCAGTTATTCTTACCTTTCCTGCTGCTTTTGAAAACACTTTCAGAGCTTCCTCTGACGAAATCACTTTTATATCTCCGTTTCCGCTGTCAACTGTGTTACCATCATTTCCGGTAACTGCAAGAACTATACCAAGTATAGCACCTATAAGACAAATTACGGCACATGCCGCTATAACCGGACCTTTTTTCATTTTACCACTGCCTTTCTTTTATTTTCTTGTAATCCTGTGTCTGTTCGATAAGCCTGTTCACCTTTTCAAGCGGAACATCCGATATGTCGTCAAGGTTTACAAGCTCATGCATAAGGTCATCTATATTATCAATAACAACATAATTCTTTTTATAAAGATCCTCGACCTCGGATATGTAAGCAGCCGCATGCTCATCGCTTTTGTTGCTGCTCCACTCATTGTAGTCGAACACCTCGATACGCTTCTTTATTCCTCCGAGATTGTTGTTGAAGATCCTCATTACCTCGTCAAGCGTACTCATGTAAGTATTATAGGTAAGATCTTCAGTCGAAAATGACTCACGAAGCAGCTTGTGAAGATTATCGTTCTTCTGTTTCATGCTTACGCAGAGATCATATATCTCCTTTTTTCTCTGTTCAAACGGACCGAGATTAGCATTGTTCATTCTTCTGTAAAAGTCAGTGAATTCACTTAGTCTCTGATCCTCGGACACCTGAGCCTTTGTTTCTATGGCTGGAAGTTCGTCGATCTTCGCTGCCTGCACTGCGCTGAGTGTCAGGTAGAACAAAAGTCCTATCATAAGGAGCATGATAACTATACCGGCAACCGTGCGCAGAGGATTGCCGTTTATAAGATGAAGTCCGAACTTTGAGTAGATAAGTACCACAGCCAGAAGAAATCCGGCATATACGGGTATAAGTTTTTTCAGATATTTCATCGTTTTCCTCCGATTAAATTTACAAAGTATCACAAATATTATTTTACCACATATTTTTCTTATTGTAAATAAAAAAAGAAGTCGCTGATCAATTCATAAATCAGCGTTTCCCAAAATAAAAACACCCCTTCAGAAGACCTTAATAAAAACGGTCATCACCGAAGGGGTGAAATTATTTCATTTTCATTATTTAACATAAAATATCAGCTTATCTTTCTTGCACTTCTGTAGTAAGGTCTGAATGTTTCCTTTACTTCATTGAGCATCTCTTTGTATTTTCTGTATTCTGCCGAGTTAATGTCATCTGTAATAAGTTCATCACGGTTTATCTGTATAGGCATTACGCTGAACCATGGTGAGTCGATGGTGAGAATGAAACTGAAGTTGCAGCTTACATATCCCTTCGGCACTTCGTTTTCGATACCTTCCGAGCTTTCGTAGTAGTCTCCGGAATCGATGACCTCGATGTATTCATCAAAACCTGTGATCTGATCGAAATGAATGACATCAGGCTGACGCTTCGTCCACTTGTCACCCTCTGTAGCAAAGAGAACAAGCTGGTTTTTGTCGTCGATCACGATACGCTCTTTTTCCCCGATGATGCGTGTGATCTGGAACTTTTCAAGAAGCTCAGAACTTTCTTTTCTGTACTCTAAATGTTCTTTAAGCCTGTCCACGTCAGTAAACTTCGTATACTTGACTAACGGTGAGATCTGATGGCTGCATTTTTCACAGATAAAACCGCACGGCAGCTTTTTTCTGTAGAACGCCCCAATGTTCTCTCCGCATGCACAACATTTTTTCTTACCGAATAAACTCATAAAATCATCCCCTGTTCTTTAAAATCCATTTGATTCCCATTTCATGTCAGTAATTGACTGCTACATCTTCAAAACCGACATGATTATCAAAATCTTGTATTTATTATAACATTATCTGTGCAATATTACAACAGTTTAATACAGAAAATTTCCAGTCTGTTTTTTGAACACATCATACAACAAATGCCGATTAAACAGGTGATTTATTTCAATTCGGTTACAAACTGATTTCAATTCAGAGTCATTAGTTACATGAAGGTTAATTGTACGCTTTTCAAATAAAACAAATTACGGATGAAAAGTCAAAAATACGACGTAATCATCCGTAATTGATATAGGTATAACTGTCAGGATTTGTCTTCTCTCCGTTCTTTCTTACTTCGAAATGGAGATGAGGACCTGTTGAATAACCCGTAGAGCCTACAAGACCTATAAGCTGACCTTTTCTCACATGCTCTCCTTCAGAAACATAGACGGTATAGCAGTGTGCGTAGACTGTCTGATAAACACCGTCATCATGCTGAAGAACAATGTAGTTGCCGTATCCGCCGCCGCATCCGCAGCTGTAGTTCTTTCCGTAGGAATGTGTACAGTAGTTGCACGCTGTTACTACCGTACCGCTCTCGGCAGCATAGATCTTTGCGAATTCGATGGTGTCGTTCGGATTTCCCTGTATGTCTATCGCCTTGTGTTCACTCTGGTCAAACTCTCTGTAGCCGTAGAAGCTTGAATGACTTGTATAACCCGGAACAGGCCACAGCATATTTTTTGAATCAGAAGAAACATTTATCTGAGAAGTACCGGAAGTTCTTCTCTTCACTCCTCCCGGAATGGTTTTCTGTTTTCTGGCCTCCTCCTCGAGTTTCTCCATCTCCTCCTTCAGTCTTGCCTGTTCCTCCTTGATGGCCTTTGTGATCTTGTCCTGCTCTTTCCTTTTCTCCTCGACAGCAGATCTCTTTGCTTCGTATTCATCCTTGAATTTCTGCTTTTCGCCGGAGATCTTTTCAAGCTCACTGCGGACTGTTTCATAGTCTTCCTTCATTTCTGCAAGATCTTCGTCCAGCTCCGTCCTGCGTGCTGATACTGCTTCCAGATTTCCGTCAACTATCTGTTTTTTGAACTTCAGCTGCTCGTCCAGAACACTGAGTTCCTCGAGTTTCTTTTCAAGTGCGTCAAGATTCTGCCTGTCCCTGCCTGCTATCCTCGAAACAAGCTCCGCCCTTGTGAGTATTTCGGAAAAGCTTGAAGATCCCATGAATACAGCTGAAAGATTATCCGGCTTTGACATGTATGAAATACGAAGATGCTGCTTGTAAAGTTCAAGCGCTTCATCTGTTTCCTCACGGTATTCTGATATCTCGTTTTCGATATCCCCGATCATGGTGTTGGTGTTGTACGCCTCAGTTTCAAGCATATTTATCTGACGGACCGTACATTCCAGATTTTCGCTTCTGAGTGCTATCTTCTCGTCAAGCTTTTTCGCATATTCCTTTTTGGAAATTTCCTTTTTTGAAGCGGATTCGTACTGTTTCCTTGCCTGCTCGATGCCGCGCTGAAGCGTTTCAAGCCGGACATTATTCTTTACTTTTAACGTATCAAGTTCTTCAAGCGACTTGTTTTCCAGAGCGTCCTGCTCATTTTCAGCTGAACTCACAAAACCCGTGCCAACCGTAAAGGCAAGCAAAACTGAAAGTGCAGCCGCACCTGTTTTTTTTCTTAATTTCATTTCTTCATCCCTATACGCTTTTATCAGTATTACCCTGCAGACCTGCAGAATACATCCGGTAACTTTACCGTAAGATCATTTCCGTTCAAGACGTTCAATTTCGTATCTTATATCCACTTCCGGGCCCGTGTAAATATCATGGAAAGAACCCATTATTCTTTCCGCAATGCTGACGCTGTTCTTTTCGCTGGCATTCATAAGCACAACAAGTATCTGCCTTCCGGAATATCTCGTGGAAACATCAACACGGCGAAGAGAAGTGAAAATAGCCTTTTCAAACATCTCAAGCACATTTTCTGAATCATAGGCCTCGGTCACAACATATGAAAATGTGAACAGGATAGTATGTACTTCGCTGTCAGTTCTCTCGACAACTCTTCTTATAAAGTTGTACACATGATTGAATGATTCCAGATTGAGAATGTAGGAACCGTTATTGGCATCGGAACGGGCGAGATAATCCTTAAGGTATCTGATGTCGACCAGACTTTCCTCTCTCTTTTTCTCATCCGCCTTTTCCTCACGGTAAAAATGGTATGCTCCTTTTCCTTTCTGCTTGACGAAATAAAGAGCCTTGTCAGCCGCACTGCTTAGTGACAGAAAACTGTCGCCGTCAGCAGGATATCTGGAAATGCCTACGGAAACCGTTGTTCCGGTGCTGTAACCTGCATTTAAGATCCTTGCTGTAATGTCCTTTATCAGATTTCCCGCAAGTTTACCGAGCTCTTCCTTGGTTTTGTCGCCTTCAATAAACATTATGAATTCATCGCCGCCAAGCCTGCAGAGAATATCTCCGTCAGATGCGTAATCCTCCATAGTTCCGGCAAACATTCGAAGTACATTGTCTCCTGCTGCATGACCGTAAACGTCATTTATTATCTTGAAATTATCCATGTCCATCATCAGCATTGCTCCGGACTTTGCTGATTCAAGGATCTTATCTGTCTTTTCGGAAGCAGTGTTTCTGTTAAGAAGCCCGGTAAGGCCGTCATGGCTGGAACGCTCCCGCATATCCGAAACTTCCTGTATCTTCTGGTCGAGCTTGCGTCGGAGACTGCTCCTCAGTTCTTCAAGTTCCAGTACCCTGCTTATTCTTGAACGCATTACAAGAGGGGTAAACGGCTTGGTTATGAAATCCACCGCACCTGCCTCAAGACAGCGGCATTCGGTTTCCGGTTCTGTATCTGCTGTCAGGAATATTACAGGAACATACTGAAGCCTGTCGTCTTTTCTTATAGCTGTCATTACTTCATAGCCATCCATATCAGGCATGTTTATATCAAGAAGAATGAGGTCCGGTATATTTGATGCAAGGAAACGAAGCGCCTGATCTCCGGATAGTACGGCGGTGATTCTGTACACATCGCTCAGAGCATTGCGGGCCATTGTGAGATTGGTCTTGTCGTCGTCAACTATTAGAAGATGCTTCATGTTATCATCCTTTCGTATATAATTTTATTATTCATGGAACACTGAACCTCCGTCACTGCTTTTTTACATACACCACACCAACGCTGTGCGGTCCGCAGTTACACGACACGGCAGCCGATGATTCTGCAACGCAGACGTTAGTGAATAATCCGCTTTTTTCAAAACGCTTGTGCATCGTATCCATCTCACGGAACAGGCATCCTGCGTGTATAAGGTAAACTCTTTCAGGATCAGCCTCTTCAGAATTATGCACCTTTCTTATAATGGAATTGATAAAGCGAAGTTCAGTGTTCTGATATTCTCCCTTGTAGAACTTTTTAGCGACCATGCGGCCGTGTCTGAGTTCAAATACAGGGTGTATCGAAAACAGCGAGCAGAGTTTGTATGTAACATTCCCCACACGCCCGTTTCTGCGGAGATTCTCCAGATCTTTTATAAGGAACTGAGTTACAATCTTGCTTCGGTACTCTGTAAGTTCAGTTATTATTTTGTCGGGAGATGAACAGCACTCGGCAAGTGAACACGCCTTCAGCACTATAAATCCTGTACCCATGGAAAGATGCTTCGAATCAAATATACGGATGTTCTTTGCGTTTTCTCCCATTATCTTCATTGCTTCGCAGCAGTTTCTGTAGGAACGGCTTATCTCCGAACTCATGCAGATATGTATGATATTCTGCGCCTCTTCAAGCTGATCAGTAAAAAATCTGATACACTCATCCACAGAAGGAGCTTCGCTTCGTATAGTTCCTCCGCTGCTAATATGTTCAAAAACATTGTTGGCTGTGATCTCCTCACGGTCCAGGAAACACCCGCGTTCCGTTATTATACTGAAAGGCAGTGTTCCGATGCCGTACTGTTTCACAAGCTCACCGGAAAGATCACTTGTACAGTCTGCGGTTATCTGAATCTTCTTTTTCATGATTTTCCCCCTGTACTGTTTATCCCCTTTAAGAAATCATTTATTATTCCGCCTGCCTGGTCGTACTCATAATCATTTGCAAGCTCTGCCGCCTTTCCGAAAACCTCCTTCAGATTCGTTCCCCTGAAGGAATATTCCGAAGCCTCTGCACACAGTTTCGAAGCCGTATCAGCATCAAATCCTGTACATGCCTCGGCTGCCTTCTTTAAGAGATCAACCAGTTTCTCTGCTTCTATCGGCGGAGCAGGTGCCTTCTCATCTGCCTGAGGCTTTACTCCTTCGCCGGTTTTTATGCCCTTTAAAGCAAGATATTTTCTGCCCTCGTCATAAACGTCATTGCAGTATTTTATAAAAACTGAATGTCCGGTGCCTATCTTATCGTAATCACACGCACGTCCGGCCATTTCCATTTCCTTCGCAGCATCGGAAAGTGTACGGCTTCCGATGGAAAGCGAGGCACTCTTCAGTGCGTGCGTTTCTATAACATAGTCTTTCCAGTTCTTTTCCTCGTAAAGCCCGTTTATGTATGCGGTCTTTTCCGGAAGTCTTTCTATGAATTCTTTCAGAATATCAAGATAAGCCTCCTCGTTTCCGCCTGTATAATTAAGTCCGAGGTTTACGGATATAAGTCTGCCGCTTACTGCAGTTCCGCCTTCGCGGTCGCTCTTTCTTCGTCCGCCCACCATCACAGTACGTACCGGCGGACAGATAAGTTCTTCAGGAAGCCATTTTTTCAGTACTCTGTCAAGTGTACTGTGTTCGATCGGCTTTGGAATAAAATCATTGAATCCTGCTTCAAGGAACATTTTTCTGGCTCCGCTGACCGCATTTGCCGAAAGTGCTATTATCGGAAGTTTTTTATAGTATTCATCATCAAACTCACGGATAAGTGTGGTAGCTTCAGCTCCGTCCATTTCAGGCATCATATGGTCCATAAGCACAAGATCAACATTTTTGTTGCGCAGCAGGGCAATTGCTTCCCTGGCACTTGATGCGGTAATGAACTGCATGTTGTACGGTCTCATAAGTCCCAGAGCGACTTTAAGATTTATCTCATTGTCATCAACGATCATGACACGGGCCTTAGGTGCCGAAAAAGTTATCTGTGAATTTCTTCTTTCGTTCAGGTTCAGCACTATGTTTTCATTATTGAAAACCGAAGCAACTGAAAGTGAATACAAAGGTTTGTAAATACACTTCATATTCGGTTCCGGCTGAATGGAGTTTATAATGTCCTGGATTATAACTACCTGAACAATACTGCTGATATCCTTGAAATACTGTCTGTTTTCGAGATATCCTTCCTTCGTTACGAACAAATGAGTAATGCCGGCATCAGGCAGCTGGAAAATCGCCTTTACCTCGTCAATGCTGTCAGTCTGTACAACATTGATCTTCAGTCTGTTTCTTATCTCATCCACAAGTTCGTTGTACTTTTCAGTAACTATACTGTCAGGAAGTCTGTCTGAACGAATGAATGCGACAGCATTTATCTTGTCTGCATCCTTTATAAGAATGAACGGCTTTTCATTTGAAACACGAAGCGGAATTACAACTGAAAAAACTGATCCCTTTCCCTGTTCACTCTTTACGTTGATAAAACCGCCCATCTTGGAAACGAGTCTTTTTGAAATGGCAAGTCCGAGTCCTGTGCCTTCAACAGCACGGTTCTTTCGCGTATCCACCTGCTGGAAACTGGTAAACAGTTTCTCTATATTTTCAGGAGATATCCCAATTCCCGTATCCTCGACCGTTACCTTAAGATTAATACCGTAATTATGCTTTGTATATGACACTCTCAGTACAACAACGCCTTCATTGGTATATTTGACTGCGTTGGTCATAATGTTTATCATGATCTGTCTGATACGTATCTCATCACCGATAAGTCCTGACGGGATATCAGGATCAACAAAGGCGATGATCTCAATTTTCTTTTCACTTTTTCTCGTAACAGTCATATTGATAACATCATTAAGCGTGGAAGCTATGTTGAATTCCGATTCTATAAGCTCCATTTTTCCGGATTCGATCTTGGAAAAGTCAAGTATGTCGTTTATGATATAGAGAAGATTTCTGCCTGAGCTCTGTATCGCAAAACAGCTGCTGCGGACATTGTCACTGATATCAGGTTCACGGAGTATCAGCTCACACATACCTACTATCGCATTCATAGGTGTTCTGATCTCATGGCTCATGTTTGCAAGAAAATCACTTTTTGCACGGCTGGCATTTTCAGCAATGTCAGTCATTTCACGCAGTGATTCGCTTCGCTTTACAAATGCTCCTGATGCTGTACCTATAAGAAGCCCGAAAAGTAAAACGAATCCGACAGATGTTACCGCCTCAGGATAGAAATCATCCGCCAGTTCAGTGTCATGTGCTCTCTGTATAAGCCCCGGAACCAGTCCTCCAAGGCTGAATACAGTCATAATATTGGTCAGTCGCTGATTCTCATAAAACAGAGTCATCGCAATAGGCACAAAAAATACAGCAAAAGCACTGGCGCAGTCATAGTGAGTGGTGTAAAGCACAAGACCTATTACAATAAAAGTAATAAGCATTATGTATTTCTGATATACGTCACGGCGTTCTGATGATTCTGTCCTGCTGAGAAGAAAAATCTCGGATAGCATGGCAAAAATGTTCATCAGTGACGGCATAACGAGATAATCAAGACAGTAGTTAAAACTCAGAATAAATTCCGTTCTGTGAAAGGTATTGTACAGGATGCTGAATATACGATCAGCATCTGAATAAGCAGCATCGTCTGTTTTCTGGTTATGCCTTCCCCTCTGTAATCCTTTATCATAAAAAGATCCCCCCTCGATCTCTTCGTACAGTTATATATATTTTATTATATATTATGAGTTGTTTTTTGTCAATAATAAATCAAGCCCATGAAATGAAACTGATGCATTTCATGGGCTTTTTTGTTTAATTATTTAATAACGATTATTACGCAAATAAAGATCTGAGAGTAATGAAATCAATGATGTTTATCTTTCCGTCACTGTTAAGGTCTGCGTTTTCTGCAGTAACTGCAGCATCTTTTCCGAGAATGAAAGATGAAAGTGCAACAAGGTCAGTTGTATTAAGAGCACCGTCATTGTTTACGTCACCCTTTACCTTTTCCGGTGAAGGTTCTGTTGTCGGTTCGGTTGTAGGTTCCACTGTAGGCTCAACTGTTGGCTCTACTGTAGGTTCTACTGTTGGTTCAACTGTCGGAGCTGCCTGTGAAGCATCGCCGTAAACTGCGATCTCTGCAATGTTGCAGCAGTAAACTGAATCCTTGTTGATGCTGCTGTCCGGTTTGCCTTCAGGCACCTGATATTTGATGTATCTTACTCCTTCAGTGTTCTGAAGTTTTGTAAGTGTATGCATTCCGAATGAAGGAACGGAAGTGATCTTGTACATTTCCTTCCAGTTCACACCGTCGGCTGATGAGAAGAACTGTCCGCCCGGACATCTGTATTCATAGCCTGAACGAGGTGAATATGCAATTGCTGAAATATTGTAAAGGCCGCCGAGGTCAGCCTGTACCCAGCCGTTGCCTACACCGTCAAAGTATGTTGATGTGTTTCCGTCAAATACCTTCTGAGCTGTATCTGCTGAATCCTTCCACGGATTGCTTCCTGTAACCTTTGAAGCATCGATATCGATCTTATTGCCTGCGAAAGCTTCAGCCTTCACGCCGTCAACGATGTATGTTGTGATCGAAAGCGGAGCAAGAGTTGCCTTGAATCCGTTGTCGTTTGTTGCAATAGTTCCGACTTCCTTCCAGTGTTCACCGTTGGACATTGTACCGCTTGTTCTGATTACCTTGACACTGTCGCCGACAGCACCGAATTCTGAAAGGTCGAATTCGAGGTCACGCTGACCGCCGTCGTTTGTTGCTACGATAACGAGCTGATTGCCCTTAGGGTCGTAGGCAGCAACTGTCTTGTCAGATGTCTTGAGCATTGTGAATCCCGGACGGATGTAACGTGAATACTGTCCGAATGCGTAATATTTCTGTGTAAGGATAACGTCCTTCTTATCATGGTCGCAGACTGAAAGTCCCCAGAAGCCCTTGGAGATATCGATCATACCGCTGTCTTTCTTTCCGTTGTAGCCGTTCTTTGAAATGTGCTTGTCGATAGCCTGCCAGAGGATCCATGCTGAACACTCGAGTCCGTTGCAGTCGTCGCGCATTCTGTTTGCGAGCCAGAGCGCCGGAGCCATTTCGCCTGCATTTGTTCCTGCTGTACCGTTGCCGTCAACTTCACTCATCCAGAGGTTCTTGCCGTTCTGAAGAGCCAGGTTCTTGAGGTCTGTTCTCTTCCAGCCGCCGTATGTATGTGTATCGATTCTCTGAACTACCTTCTTGGCATCGCCTGAAAGAGCCTTGAATGCATCGATCTGTGTATCGATAGATGTTTCGTCTGAAGCAACGATCATTGTGCCGCCCATGTTCTTTGCATCCATGGCACGTTTCATTTCCATGAGCATCTTTGATTCGCTGTTGCCGATATCGAAGTGGCAGCCTTCCTGCTTTGGACTGTAGGCTCCCCAGAAATTCGTATACGGTTCGTTGAAAGGTTCAACACTCTGAATATGTATTCCCCATTCCTTTTCGTAATGGGCACAAACTTCAGCCATGTAGTCTGCAAAACCTGCGTACCAGTTATCCTTGAGGTTGTTCTTGCCTGCATCCTTGTTACCGCTTGTACATCCGCTGTTTGTCATGTAGTACGGAGGAGAGTTCGAGAACATTTCAACAATAAGGTCCTTGTTCTTTCCTATAGCCTTTTTAAGAACGTTTCTCTGATTGTAGTCCGCATTCCAGTCGTAGACTACCTGTCCGTTCTGGTACTTTGAGTAACCAGGCATTGCAGAGTCTGTTCTCGTGATGTGGTTGTGCGAAGGATCGTCACCGCCGCCGATGTTGAATCTTGCGATGTTCATGCGAAGACCTGTGTCACCGAAGAAAAGCTCCGCTGTCTTTTCAGCAAGTTCATCGGAATAACCGACACGGTTGGCCCACCAGCAGAGTGATGTGCCCCATCCTTCGAACACGCCATTGTTGATCTCGTATTTGCTGTTTGGTGAAAGAGATACGACAGCAGCTGCCTTTACCTCATTTTCACTGAATGTCAGGTATCCTGCCATTGTACCGCACAGCCCTGCTGCTGTCATAAATGACACGATTCTTTTAAAAACTTTCATTACATACGCTCCTTACCTGTTAAATTCAATTTTTGCGGGCATACCTGAAAATGCCCGTCATCCAATCCTGATTATTATTTTAACACATAAATCCAAAAAAATCAAGCTGTTTTATGTATATTGCGCACAAATATTGTATTAAGTTAATTAATAAAAAAATTAAAGCCGCTTAACCAGTCAGTTAAGCAGCTTTATTATTTTCAGATGTACTCTTCGAGCATTTTTTCAACCTGAGGCTGATCTCTGTATCCTACAGCTGTAGTCATGCATTTTCCTTCCTTCATGACCATAAGCATAGGAATGCTTGAAACTCCGAAGGAATCAGCGAGTTCAGGAACTTCATCAACATTGACCTTACCTACTCTGATCTTTCCTTCATATTTTTTTGCTACCTCTGCGACAACCGGCGAAAGCATTCTGCACGGTCCGCACCATTCTGCCCAGAAGTCAAGAAGAACAGGTATACTGCACTTTTCCACTTCTTCCTCAAAGTTTTCAAGAGTAACATTGATCTCTGCCATTTTTTAACCTCCGTATTTCATTTATTTTGACTTGTAATAGAGCATGCAGTGACAGAAACCTTCAAATTCAGGATCCTTTATCTGATCCCTGAATTCCTGGCACATGCACTTGTATTCTTCCTTTTTGCCTATTCTGCACGGACAGTATCCGCCTGTGCGTTCAAGACCTTCTTTTATTGTCTTTACTACTTCTTCGTCTGTATTAAGTGTTACTTTCATAGAATCCCCGCTTTCTTTAACTAATCATGCCTTCTTTCGAAAGGCTTTACTAACCTGTACCTTATGCTTTTTATATCAAGACCGCTCTGTCCGAAATAGAACCGGACGGTATTGAAACGTGAATACATGTTCACACTGCGTACCTCAGAAACATATTTTCCTCCGGTACCGTTGAATGTATAGGTAGCGCAGACTGTACCGTTGCAGAAATATGTGACAGGTATCTGTGCAGTCTCGCTGTTTTTCGAAGAAGCTGTTATTTCCGCCTCAAATGTACCCGGCGTGGTAATGGTAAGCTCATAGCAGTAAATGCATCCCTTGTCAGTCTTAACATTTTCAAACGGTATCTCTATCTCATTTTCAAGCTCATAGAATACAACCGGTGCATCACTTCCCGCATCCTCTTCAGGACGGTTTATGATCTCAGTTTTTTCGTATGTGCCTTCAAGGCGCTTCATCGCATTTGTATTCATAAGGAAACGGCAGATGTTTGCAGCGTTTCTCTGAAGTTCCCCTCTTGTGAGTGTTCCGTCAGCCAGAGAGGAAAGTGTGTTGTCATCATGATCGGCACTGTCCGAGCAAACCATGTAAACGTCATTCTGGGCTCTTGCCATTGCAGCGAAATTGTTCTTGCACTGCTTTCCTCCACGCTCGTTTATATCGGCCCACCAGTCGGTCATTACCATTCCCTCAAAACCCCATTCGTTTCTCAGAATGGATGTGTCAAGATCGTAGTGTCCGGCTGTCCACAGACCGTTAAGTGAACCGTATGTTGTCATAACGGTACGTGCGCCTGCGTTCTTAATGACCATTTCAAAGCCTTTTAAATAGATCTCGCGAAGCGCTCTCTCGGAAATAACAGAATCGATAACAAGACGTCCTGTTTCCTGATTGTTTCCGCAGAAATGCTTGATCGTTCCCTCGGAACCGCTTCTGTGAAGGCCCTCAAGTTCGGCACATGCCATTATTCCGGTGAGATACGGATCTTCGGAGAAATATTCAAAGTTTCTTCCGTTAAGCGGATGACGGTGGATATTCATTCCCGGTCCGAGAAGACAGTCAACTTTGTTTTCCGCCATTTCATATCCTGTAAACTCAAAAAGTTCGGTTACAAGTTCCGGGTTGAACGTGGAGGCGATCATAGTTCCGTTCGGAAGACTGAACGCCTTTATTCCGCAGTCAAGTCTCATTCCTGAAGGACCGTCCGCACAGCATCCGCACGGTATGCCGAAATCTTTAAGGCTGTCTGTGACACCGCCGAAAGCTGAAGCTGTTCCGGCCGTTACCTTCGGACTTCCCATACCCTCGCCGCGTATTATGCATGCAAGGTCATTGTCTGAAAGCTGTGCGATGAATTCATCCATCGTATGGCATCCGTTCCTGACATCATTAAGCTTTATTCCCCTGTCTCCTGTATACGGGATCTCAGGCGGCAGATTACCAAGACGCTTTTTATTTTCATCTGCTTCAAGAAGAGGAACATCTTCAAAAACGACTTTGTATGTTCCGTCAGCCTGAAGTTCAGGTCTCATTCTCTTATACGGAAGCACTGGTGCTGCACACTGGGACAGTTTCTTTATTACCTCAGTGTTTTCAAGTGCAACTGAAGAAACGGACTTCGCGCTCCTTACGTCAGTTCCGGCATAGAATTTATACCCGCCTGCTTCAAGCACGAAACATGAGCGGTGGCCGGTAATTCCGGAGTCATCGTATGAAGCGATATCTGCAAGCTTTACTTCAACGGTTAAACGTTCTTCCTCACCCGGTTTAAGTTCCTTCGTTTTCTTAAATCCGCAGAGGACTTTTGACGGTTTTCCGAGTTTTCCCTGAGGTGCTTCGCAGTAGATCTGTACTACTTCCTTGCCGGAATAATCACCGGTGTTCTTTACTGTTATATCAAAAACAGAAGTATATTCCGAATAGTCACGGTACTCTTTCGTGCCGACACCGTTAAACTTCACATCAAAAGTCGTGTATGAAAGGCCGTAGCCGAACGGGAAATGCACCTTATCTTTTGCAAATGTTTCAAAATAACGGTAGCCGACATAAATGTCCTCAGCGTAGAAATTGCGTTCCTTATCGCCGAAATACTCAGCCGCAGGACAGTCGGCTATCTTAAACGGAACAGTGTCCGTAAGCTTGCCGGAAGGTGAAACTTCACCTGTAAGCACCTTTGCTGTACCGGTGCCTCCCGTCATGCCTCCCTGCCATACGTACAGAAGTGCATCAGGCTCATTCTCCTCGATAAACAGAGTATTCATGATTCCGCCTGTGTTCAGAAGGACTATCATTTTCGGAAAGGCTTTTCTGACCTTTCTTATCATGTCACGTTCAGTTTCACTTAGTAAGAACGCACCGTCTTCCTCACGGTTATCCTGTTCCTCACCTGCTGTTCTGCCGATTATTACTACAGCAGTCTTACACTGAGCTGCTATTCTTTCAACAAGTTCATCTTCCAGAGGCATCTCCTTCTGTGACCACGGTTCGGTTCCCCAGCCCTCACCGGGATCGAAAGGATTCTTTTCATCCCATTTTTCATAAACGGAATAAAGCTCTTCATTTACCGGCACACCGCTTTCACGGAGACCGTCAACGATTCCGGTCACCTTCGAAACGTTTACCATTCCGCCGGAGCCTGTTCCGCTTTTATAGTAGTGCAGCTGTATTCTTCCGAAAACTGCTACCTCTTCATTTTTACCGAGAGGAAGCGCACCGTCCTTGTTGATGAGCATTACTATACCCTCGGAAACAGTCTGCACAGCCTTTTCAATATACTTGTTCCAGTCTAAAATTTTTTTCATTTAATAATATTACCCTTCTATCATACGTTTTCCAGGGGAACACTGATCAAACCGGAAATACAGCTTCGCCGGATTTCCGGAGAGGGATCTGCGGGGCTTCGCCCCGGAGTCCCACACTGATTTATTCATAAATCAGCATTTCCCTGATGAAAAGCCGTGTATGAATTTATTTAATGTAATTATACCAAATATCAATAAGATTTTCAATATTTTTTGAAGAATTTATATAAATTCCGTTTGATGAATCAGCCGCATATGAGGTAAATGCGACTTTTATCCCTTCTTTCTTCCGAGCTGCCAGAAAGCGACCGCACTTGCCGCAGCTACGTTAAGTGAATCCACGCCGTGTGACATTGGAATTTTCACGGTATAGCCGCAGGCTTCAATGGTGGAATCACGAAGTCCCTCGCCTTCCGTTCCCATTATGACCGCAAGTTTTTCTTCTGAATTAAGGGCCTCATCATCAATATCAACGGAATCATCACGCAGTGCCATTGCCGCCGTCGAAAATCCGAGATCATGGATCTGTTTCGTATATCCGCTTTCTGCGGCACCGATAAAGGTCCACGGCACCTGGAAAACCGTTCCCATGCTTACACGGGAAGAACGCCTGTAAAGCGGATCAGTACAGCCTTTCGTCAGCAGGACAGCATCCATATCAAGTGCTGCCGCACTGCGGAATATCGAACCCATATTAGCCGGGTTCACTACATCTTCAAGTACGGCTATGCGGCGTGCACCGCGGCATATCTCTTCGACGGCCGGCAGTTTTCTGCGTCTAAGAGCGCATATCGCTCCTCGTATAAGCTTAAAGCCGGTAAGTGCAGTTATCTCTTCGTCATCGCCTGTATAGAGCGGTATGTTTCCGCATCGCGAAACGATCTCCTTTGCTTCGCCGGTAATATCTTTCCGGCTCATCATCAGTGAAAGCGGTTCATACCCTGCATCAAGTGCCCTTTCAATAACTTTCGGACTTTCCGCAATAAAGATTCCGTGATCCGGTTCGTAGTAATGATACAGATCCCGCTCAGACACCAGCGTAAATATGTCTGTTTCATTCCTGTTTTCACTGCTGATCTCAATTATATTCAATATTTTTCCTGCTTTCTTTTTTACTTATGGAAACACTGATCAAACCGGAAATCCGGCTTCGCCGGATCTCCGGAGGTGGGATTTGCGGGGCTTCGCCCCGGAGCCCCGCGCTGATTTTGAATTAATCAGCGTTTCCTCAGGGAAGTTTCTGTCTGACTGAGAAAGAGAAACGTGAACCAAGGCCGTATACACTTTCTGCCTTCAGTGATGAGCCCATCATTTCAAGCAGACGGTGTGCGACCGGCAAACCGAGTCCAAGGCCATCTGAATTATTTCCGTTTTCAGTTTCAAAGCGTTCAAAAGCAGAAAACAGCTTGTGCATATTTTCCTCCCTGATACCGCTGCCGGTATCCTTGACGGAAACATTCAGTATAACGCTGTACGGATCATCCGGGACTTTTTCACATCCTGCCGAGAAAGTAACACTTCCCCTTTCGGTGTATCTGACTGCATTCTGCAGAACTGCATCGATTATCTGCCTCATTCTTTGTCCGTCACCGCGGAGTATTTCCGGAAGTTCATCATCTGTGTCCGATATAAGAAAGATACCCTTTTTCTCGGCTTCCTTCCTCATTATGAAAATTAAATCGCCTATCATATCCTTAAATCTGTAGTCATTATCCTCAAGCTTTATTTTTCCTGCTTCGATCTCGGAGTAGTCAAATATTCCGTTAATATATTCCTGCAGAACTTTTCCTGATTCTCGTACTCCTTCTGCATATTCAAGTGTATCAGGTTCACTGCTGTGATCGAGTATCTTTTTGTTCAGGCTGAGTACTGTTAGCAGCTGTCTGCCGATCTCATGCGACATGACAGAAAGAAATGAAGACTTGGCTTCGCTTGCGGCAAGCGCACGTTCCGACATGTCGATGAGCTCATCACGCTTTTTCTTTTCGGCATCGATGTCCTCAACGAGCCAGAGTACATGTACCGGTCTGCCTGACTTCGCACGTTCCGAGACCATGAATCTCATACGCACCCATTTGTTTGTGGCAGTATATGCTTCCATCATAACAGTATCGCATTCCAGCAGACGCGTGCTGAGCGTACTCAGATCGACAAAACGCAGTGTCTCGTCAGCTGACCGCTGATCAGTGAATTTCATTGTGATCTCGGACAGCAGCTTCTGTGCATTGTCACGTTTGTCGCGCACAAGATTATCAACAGTTGAATTGGATGACTTTATAACCTCAAAAGTATCACGAAGAATATTGATATCGTATACTGTCATGAACACGTTCGAGATGGACGCCATCTGTGAATTCAGATTCTGGGCGGTTTCCGAAAGTGCGTCCCTGCGGCGTTTTTCCTCATCGATATTTTCGACAAGCAGAAGCACCTGTTCTGCCGCTCCTCCCGGGCCGCGCTTTGATACGACAAATCTTGCCCTGAACCATACATTTTCATTGTCCATAAACTCTTCGGTAACACTGTCTTTGATCTTAAGACGTTCACCAAGAGTTGAAAAATCGGTAAACCTGCGCATGCTGTCAGCATAGTTTCTGCCGGCGATTTTGTCCATTACCGTATAAATGACCTGCTGCGCTCCTCCGCTGCTTCCGTCAACTATCTCAGTGAGCTTGCGTTCATCTGACTTTAACTCACTGAATGTGTCGTTTTTAAGATTAATATCATGTATTGAATAATAGATATTGGCAACGGATGAGATCTGCTCATTCATCAGCTTTACAGCTTCAAGCGTCATATCGCGTTCACGCTTTTCCCTGTCGATATCCTCAACCATGTACATCGCTCTTGCGACATTTCCGTCAGGTGTCCTGCCTGAAACTATGTACCTTGCTCTTCTCCAGAGTTTATCTTCATTAAGGAACTCAGTCGTTATGGTATTGCAGTCTCTCAGGCGTTCATTAAGCTTGCTGAAATCCACAAAATCAAGAATAATATCACGTGTGGTCTCATCAGAAAACTTTGTCATTATCTCGCGTATCTTTTCCTGACAGCTGTTATGAACTTCGCTTATGACAGGATATGCCTGAGCTTTGTTGTTTCTTATTTCACTGAAAGTATCGTCGATGAAATTGATCTCGTGAAGCGAAATGTAGATATCTGCAGTCGAGGAAAGCTGTGAATCAAGACGGGCTGCGATCATGCTTCTTCTGCTGGCTCTTGCCATCATGATTCCGACTGTCACTACTATTGCGATTATCGTCAGAACTGTAAAAATGAATATCGTAAGGATAGCCCGAAGATCTCTTGTGGCATCACCGGCCGATATACAGTACCAGCCGTTTTTCATCACATTGCAGTACACGATATAGTGCCTGCCGTTGTACATGATATCAAAATACTCCCTGCCGGTAAGCAGCTTTTCGCCGACTATCGCCGCTCCGAACGAGCCGTCATCTATACTGTAGTTTTTTCCGACTTCCCCTTTTTCGGAATTCGCAACAACAGTATTGTTTCTGTCAAGTACGAAAAGCATATCCGTAATGCCGGATCTTACTGTCTCTTCTGTAATATACTGCAGTTCGTCAAGCGTTATGTCAAAAGCGACAACGCTTTCTCCGTCAGACAGCATTTTTGCAAGCGTTATCATAACAGTTCCGGTCTTGACATCAGTATACGGATCAACTATAGTTATCTCGCCGCCTGCTTCCATGGCAGTTTTATACCACGGCCTTGACTGAGCTCTGAACCCCGGTTCAGGCATCCAGCCGGATCCGTTAAGGAATTCACCGTTTATAAGGCCGTAAATTCCGTTGCTCTTCTTGTCGATCGCTGCTTCGATACCATCTGACTGATCGGCAAGATACTCCAGTATGTCTCCCGATGACCTGCCGTCGTTTATCATTTTGTCAAGCGTATGTGAAGTCAGCTCAATGGTATCATAGCTTATCGAAAGATAACTGTTCATTTCACTGACTGCTTTTACAGAAGCCATTTCACCGTTTCTGACCATCAGTTTCCATTTTTCCTGATAGATCTGCCTGTAGTAGAAAAGCACTATACCGACAAAGAAAACTGTCAGTATTCCGCTTATCAGAATGCTTCTTGCAGCAGAATATCCCTTGTTTCTGTTTTTGTCCCTCATATCATATCAACCTCTGTCCATCAGGCTTCGATATTCATCCAGCGCCCGCTTTCAAAGAAATTATCAATACTCGCCAGCATACCCTGGCGTTTTACAGTCTTCAGCATATATCCCTGAGGTCTGAGTTTCAGACAGTCCATAACACTGTCTCTGTCTGAATGACCTGTAAGAAAAACCACCGGTATGTTTGCAGTCTGTTCATCAGTTCTCAGTGCTTCAAGCACTTCCGGTCCGCTCATTCCCGGCATTTCAAGATCAAGAAGAATAAGGTCGGGGCGTTCGTTGTATGCAGCCGGAACTGCATCAGGACCGTTTCTTACCGCAGTGACATAATAACGTCCTTTCAGCCAGTCACTTACTATTTTAAGGAACATTATATCATCATCACATATGAGAATGTGATTTTTGTCGTGCATAAACTGTTCTTCCCTGATATCCGTTTTAGTTTCATTCACTGTGCTGTTCATAATAATACCCCTTTCAGTTTCTGACCAAGTTTTCTGCTTCTCTCCGTCAGTTCCCCTGCGTTTTTATCAAGCTTTTCCATGTCTCCGTTTCTGCCTGCGCTTTCGAGTTCAGCTGCGAGATCTCCGAGTCCGGATGCGCCGATTATACGTGAAGTGCTTTTCAGTGCGTGTATCCTGATAACTGCATTCTCCGTATCACCGTTTTTAAGAAATTCATCGATGCTGTCTGCATATTCATCGACCATTTCAGCATATATCTTCAACGTTTCAAGATACGAATTTTCATCTCCGCAGTTTTCAACACCGGCAGATATATTCAGTTCCTTTATCTTTCTTATGCTTCCCGGAATAGCGGAAACCTGCATTTCGCTTTCGGTCTTCTCCGCTTCGGAAGGATCCGTTATGATCACCTTTTCCTCGGGAAGCCTGTCGGCCAGAAGTATCTCCAGCAGTTCCGGATCGACCGGCTTTGTGAGATATTCGTCGAATCCTGCTTCGATATACTTTTCCTTTGCTCCTGATATCGCGTTGGCCGTCAGACAGACAGCAGGCGTGCCTGCATTTATGCCTGTCGGATCCGAGCGGATCCTCCTCAGCGTTTCGATTCCGTCCATATCAGGCATCATGTGATCAAGGAAAATAATATCATATTTCTTTGACGAAGCAAGCTTCAGACATTCAGCTCCGCTCTCTGCAGTATCTATCTTTACTTCCGTCCTTTTAAGCAGGTTTCTGAATACCATCAGATTTACCGGTGTGTCATCTGCAGCAAGTACGCATGCATCAGGCGCGCGGAACATCTCATAATATCTTTTTCTGCTTCCCGGAAGTTTTGTGTCCCTTGCATTGCAGTCACCCACAGGTTCACGGTCTGTGACTTTCTGCTTCAGTTCAAACCAGAACCTTGAGCCGAGTCCGTAGATACTGTCAACTCTGAGAGACGAGCCCATAAGTCCGAGAAGCTTTTCCGTAATGCTTATTCCAAGGCCGGTTCCCTCGATGTTCCGGTTATGATCCTCATCGATACGTTCAAACTCTGAAAACAGTCTGCGCATATCCTCCGGCTTTATTCCAATGCCGGAATCCCTTACTGAAACGATGAGAACTATCTTTTCAGGATCATCATTATCGTTACGGTATCTGATACTCAGCTCTATGCTTCCCTTTTCCGTATATTTCACTGCATTGGTCAGAAGATTGGTCATTATCTGTCTGATACGCGATCCGTCACCGAAAAGATTCCTCGGTATGTCAGGGCAGACATCGAGAACAAAGTGAAGAGCTTTTTCCTCCGCCTTTATCTGTATCATATTTACGATATCGTTTATAAGCACGGACAGATCGTATTCCGATTCCGTTATGCTCATCTTGCCCGCCTCGATCTTTGAAAAATCGAGTATGTCATTTATAAGACTGAGCAGCGCAGTTCCTGCAGCACGTATATTTTCAGAATAACCGAGAATGTTTTCATCATCGCATTCGCGGAGTATCATTTCGTTCATACCGAGCACTGCACTGATCGGGGTACGGATCTCGTGGGACATGTTCGAAAGGAATGATGACTTCGCCTCACTTGCGGCAAACGCACGTTCTGACAAGTCAATAAGCTTGTCACGCTCCTTCTTTTCACCGTCGATATCTTCTGTAAGCCAGAGGACGTGCTTGAGCCTGCCGTTTTCGTCACGTCTTGATGCAACAAATCTTCCTCTTCTCCACTGACCGTTTCTGGGCATGTATTCGATTGTTATCGTCTTGATACCGAACATACGCTGTTCAATGGTATCAAGATCGGTAAATCTTAATACATTCTCGGTAAAAGCCTCGTCAGTTATGCTTTTCATTACTCTGTGCATAGTTGCACGGGCGTGGTCATGAGCGTCTCCGACGAGTTCGCTTACCTCTCTGCTGTCAGATTTAAGCTCAGTAAACGTGTCATTTTCAAGATCGATGTCATGGGCAGTCTGATAAATGTCCGCAATGGAGGAAATACGGTAGTTGAGCGTTTCTGCCGTTTCAGCGAGTTCGTCACGCTTCCTCTTTTCCTCGTCGATACCTTCGATGAGCCACATGACGTGTGCCGGCGTGCCGTCTTCATTTCGTTTTGAAACAACGAATCTTGCACGTCCCCAGACACCCTTGAAGCTTAAAAACTCCTGTGTTATCGTGTTTCTGTTTCTCAGCCTCTCATTCAGGGTGGAAAAGTCAACGAATTTAAGCATCGCACTTCTGGTAGTATCATCCGCCAGCTGTTTCATTACTGCATACATCGTTTCCTGTGCATTGACATTATCGGCATAAGCAAGTTCCGAAACATCATTTGTATTTGTTTTTATCTCAGTAAACGAATCATTTTCAAGATCGATGTCGTGCATGGTAAAATAGATGTTCGCCACTGATGCCATCTGACTGTTCAGCTTTCTGAGCGCTTCAAGTGTCAGATCGCGGTTTCTCTTTTCCTCATCGATGTCCTCGATAAGATACATCGCTCTGGCAACTCTGCCGTCAGGCATTCTTTCCGAAACTATGTACCTTGCTCTCCTCCACTTTTTTTCAGCATTCAGGAACTCTGTCGTAATGGTGTTACGGTCCTTGAGCCGGACGTTCAGCTTACTGAAATCAACAAAGTCAAGCACACTTTCACGCGTGGTTTCATCGGAAAACTTCTTCATTACAGCACGTATCATCTGCTGGCAGTCCGAACGCGTATCACCTATCATATCGACTGCTTCAGACTTGTTGTTACGTACTTCAATAAACGTATCGTCTATAAAATTGATCTCGTGAAGAGAAATATATATATCAGCCGTTGACGAAAGCTGATTGCTGATTCGCTGCGTTACCTCATTTCTTCTGTACAGTACGACCGCAGCGGCTGCTGTCACTGAAACTGACAGGATGACCATAATAAATACAAGCATTACGATCCCTCCTGTCTCCTGCGGCGGTCACCGTGAGTCCTGTAGTAGGCCGCCTTGTCCTGATACATCATATGATCAGCACGTCTGAAAACATCCTGGTAATCGGAATCGATACCTGGGCGGAAAATGGCATAGCCTCTTGATACCGCGAAAGTCTGACCGTACGGCTTTTCTTTGGCATTTTCAGCCGCAATATGATAATCGAATCTGGAAATGGAGGTCTGTATCTCATCCTCGGAAAGTGAGTTTATTATTGCAATGAACTCATCGCCGCCGACACGGTAGACCCTGTCGCTTCCGTACACTGCAATAAGTATGTCCGCTGCATCCTTAAGAAGCATATCGCCGTATGCGTGGCCGAGACTGTCATTGACCTTTTTCAGTCCGTTCACGTCGAAAATGACAACGGTAAATGCTGCGCTGCCTTTTTTTATCCTGAGACTGATCTCACGTTCACGTTCAATGTATGCCGACTTGTTGCGTACACCGGTCATACTGTCAGTGAATGCCTGATGGCGCACACTGGCAAGAAGTGAATAGAGTTCATCCTGAAGTATTATTATCCTGTGCTGGATCGCTTCGATATCATCCTGCGCAGTATAGTTGTCTTCCGTTTCAAATACCGACGGGTCATCTCCGGAACCCGACATGTTACGTACTTCGGTCATGAGTCTGGTAAAATTATCAGCAAGTCCGCCAAGCTGACTGTTTACCCTGCTTATTCTTTTACGGGTATTGCTCGTGAACATGATGACAAGTGCAACACCTACCGCAAGTGAAACTGTAACTATAAGAACAGTTGTCCACAGGAAACGGTTCACATATGAATCGTACCAGGTTTTGTCGAAATCCACTGCGATTATACCGGCTACATTTCCTTCCGAATCAAAGACAGGACTGTAGGCGCTGTAGAATGATCCCCATTCGTCACTGTACGACACCATATCAGCCGCAGCTTTTCCGCGGCTTGCACTGAAAAGAGCTTCGGTAAACACTACGGGGGCTCCGAATTCACCCGGATCAACCGGAGTAGGGTCAATACCGAAAACAAAATTCTTATTGCCCTTGTCCTGAATGCAGTAGATATATTTCAGTTCAATATTGTCCTGAAAATGCGTAAGCACTTCCATTATCTCTTCATACTCAGGTGTTCCGGCATCTTCCGGTGTGATATTTTTCAGAATATCACCGTCGATCATGTCAGCTGCAGTATTGGTGATATCGAGCATACGTGCTGATATCAGAGTCTTCATCGCTTCGCCTGATTTTCCTGAAAGGAACAGTCCAAGCAGAATATTTACAAGCATCATGAGCGTGGCAGCAAAAACATATTTCCAGGTAGTTATGCTTTTCCGGCGCTTCTCCGGTTTTTTTCTTACCGTCTGTTTGTTTTTATTAATTACCCCATTCATCTCTATACCTCATATATCTGACTTCAACGTAAGAGTTCAAGGCAGATTGCTGTAATATCGAAACAAAAAATTCACTTTATTATAGCACATTTCGGTCAAAAGTGCAACATTTTCAGTTCAGTTTTCTGCAACGACTATGATATCGGCTGTTTTTATTCCCGCAACCGACATAAGATCAGCAGGTGCGATCTCTATCTGTGCTCCGACTCTGCCGGCACTTACGAAGATTTTTTCAAATGAAGGCGCCGTTTCATGTATAAAGGTCGCAAACTGCTTTTTCATTCCCACAGGTGAACATCCTCCGTGAACATATCCGGTAAGCGGAAGAAGATCCTTCTGCTTAAGCATGCTTATCGCCTTTTCACCCGCCGCCTTTGCAGCTTTTTTCAGATCAAGCTCCTCCTTTACCGGAACAACGAAAACATAATAAGTACCGCTCTTTGCCTGAGTGACAAGTGTCTTGAAGACTTTTTCCGGATCCTCGCCGAGAATGCCGGCTATCTGTTCACCTGTCAGTGTCGGATCCGCTTCATATGTATGACTCTGATATTCTATTTTCTTACCGTCAAGTATTCTCATGACATTTGTTTTTTCTTCTTTTTTCATATGGATTACTCCCTCGTTATTACAGCGTTATTCTTATCAGCCGGTATACACCACGGCTGCACGGTTCAGTTTCTGATACTTTCATCTTCTGCTGAAGTAAAACACTTTTCCTCTTGCTCTGAACGGAAGTGAATATCCCCTCGGCAGCATGAATGCGTGTTCGTGGTGCACGGTCAGATCCTTTTCGATCATTCCATCGGTGATTATAAGTATTGGTCCGTCCTTCGGAAAATCCTTATCGCGTTCCAGAAGATCCACGGCGGGCTGGATAACTGTTCCGCCGCGGCCTTTTACCTCGACTGTTCCTGCTAAGTCATCAGGACGGATCCAGCCGGCATCATATGCGGCGGCATCACAGAACACGACTCTTACAAGCGGAACTTCCCTTTCAACCGAATAGCTTACGACCGCTCCGAGTGCAAGACCGATATCTTCCGGCGACATTGAGCCCGACGTGTCGATAATTACACCGTAAGTACGGCTGTGTTCCGGTATCTCTTCAGTTACATAGCTCGGCCGCGGTATATCCGGTGTACTGCTCTGTCTTCTGCTCGGGCGGGCGTATGTTCTCTTTTTCCCCACCGGTTCAAAGTGGTCTTCAAACCACTTTGCCAGCTCAACATCCCATGGTATCGGCGGCTCCGACAGTGCGCGTATCTCCTCGATAAGTCCCGCCGGAATGTAACCGCGTCCCTTTTCGGTATGATATTCAAGGCCCGATCTTAATGCACTGCGGCAGAAATCATCAAGCGTTACCGGTTTATATTTGGACTCGGCATAGCCTTTATCAAGTATGTCACATTTGCTGTTTCCGCGGAACGTCTGATATTTCGAGTTCCGGCGTATGTCACTTACAATAATGTCATATATCTCTTCAGCCGAGCATCCTTTAAGTGATTCATCGTAAAGGCCGCCGTTTACCGGCATTTTTCCGATCTGCATTTCATGCAGCCAGCCATTGATGACGAAGTCGCACGCAACATTCCAGAGGTACGGGTCACGTCCCTCGCAGCGCTCGTGATGCATAAGTCCGGCGTGCAGATATTCATGAGCCAGAACGAATTTCCATTCCTCACTGTCAAGTCCGGCTGCTGTGTTTACATATATCTCGCGTTCAGTGACATTTATTGCAGCAACGCCTATGTCAGCGTTCATGGGTGCAGCACTTCCGAATCCGACTTCGGTTATCCTGAATGCTGACGCAAGTGCACCGAGCAGCGGATAATGTGCAATGAACCACTCAGCCGCTTTTTCCTGAACGGTCTTTTTCCGGTTATCGTTTTTTCCTCCGGCTTCATCGATGACTGAGCGGACTGAATCGGCCAGTGCAAAAGCAAACTCGGCAGCATAGCTGTGGGTCCTTCGCCAAAAACTGGCTGAGGACCCGTTCCAGAACATATCTTTACCGTGTGCTGCCGTACTGAAGATAAACGGACGTTCCGAATCTGATTTACCGCACAGCAGATCATAGATCTTGCGTTCATCCGACGCGGTGAGTTCCTGCGGCGGCGGATCTGCACCCGGAAATTTTATATCTGCGAGAAATTTTGCTATGTAAATATCGCATGCAGTATTCCATCTTTCACGGTCGCAGTGTTCGGTCCACTTTTTACTGCCGTCTTTCTGTTCCTCGTAAAAGCCCGGCATTTTCTCACTTTCAAAGTGTCCGAAACAAAGATGGAGCATGCAGTGAGCAATTATATATGCCCACTGACCCGGTGTACGGCTTTCATCGGGGTTAAGCAGAATGTCGCCGCTTTCACAAGTAAGTGCGGCAGTTCCCTTGTTAAGCTTTCCTTTCAGATACTTTCCACGGTTTGCGATATTAAGGCCGATATCAAGCTTTCCGAAAAGCCTGTGATCTTTTATGATATCCATACCGGCGTAAAGGTTCTGCTCGTTCTGAGTAAGTTTATCATCAGCCTTTTTCTTAGCCATTGATTATCACCCGCCGTTTTTGACAAGACGCGGAAGATCACGTACAATTTCGACCATGAACCATTCCGGAAGCACCTTGTCATCATCAGAAGATACCACCATCTGCGCTATTTCAAGATTGATGTGTGAAAGATCCTTTATAAGGGCCTTGGCTCTGTGTGTAAGCTGCTGGGTCGTGCGGTCAAGATCCTGCTTGTCACGCGGCAGTTCAAGAAGCAGCCTTGCACGGAAACTCTGTGCAGTAAAGTAAAGCACATCTCTGTCGGCCGGATCAGACGGGAACTTCGCATTTCCCTTTATTATCTCACTCAAAAGGTCCTTGTTCTTTATCTGTTTGATAAACGCAATGAACATTCCGGCATGACGCGCTGATATACATCCATATGCAAGCACCCTCAGAATATTTTCAGGCACCGTTTTTTCCCCTGCTCCGTATTCCTTAAGCGCATCGCTCAGCATATGCCACGAACGCGGTGTTGAATACGGTTCCTCCGTCTTCGGCGGTTCCGAGAAAAGATGATCCGGGCGCTGGGTGATGTAGTCGGTAACCCACGGGTGAAGTCCCTCATCGTACGCCCACTGAAGCCACTGTTCCGGATCGGCAATGAGCTGAACGTGGAACATTCTGTTTATGAGTGCAGTTGACATGGTCTTTACTATAGCACCGTCCTGCGAACGGTTTCCCGCACCGATAACAACACTTCCCGCCGGCAGATGATACTCACCTATTCGTCTTTCATGTATAAGGCTGTAGAACGCTTTCTGCACTTCCTGCGAGCAGGCGTTCAGTTCATCGAGAAACAGAACATACGGTTCCTTCCTCGCTATCATCTTCGGCGGCATGAAACGTGAAGTCTCTCCGTCGATCTGCGGTATTCCGATTATATCTTCCGGGGCAAGCTGGCTTCCGAGAAGTGAAACGCACTCCATTCCCACGTCATCAGCAAATTTCTGCACAAGTGCTGACTTTCCTATACCCGGTGCTCCCCATATGAATACCGGCCTTTGCGGCGAGATATTCAGCAGCAGATCGGAAAGTTCGTTTTGTGTTACTGTATATGGCAGATTCATGTGTATCTCCTTTTTTCTTTAGGAAACGCTGATTTATTCATAAATCAGCGCGGGGATCCGGGGTGAAGCCCCGCAAATCCCACCTCCGGAAATCCGGCGAAGCTGGATTTCCGGTTTAATCAGTGTTTCCTTGGTTCTGTTTATCATCTATCAAACAATATGCCGGTCTGTGTTATACTGCACCAGCCGTTTTATTTACGTAAAAATATCCTTTTAAGAAGATCAGTGATCAAAAGATAGATAAGTCCGACGATTATCAGTGCTATAAGCAGGAAGATCATCCACCAGGCAGTACCCATATACGGAAGATCTTTTGTAAATCCGAAAGCTCCGGCAGGACTTCCCCAGTTAAGGAAGAAGTACGGATAATTGTATCCTGTGGCAAACTGCCAGTTATTGATGTATCCTATACCTGCATATCCGGCATACAGCAAAGGCGGAACTGTGACCCACAGTGAATTTATCTTTTTTATCCTGCTCTGGATCCCTGTAACGAAAAAGTCGATAACCGAAGCGAGCGGTACTACTATGTGGGTAAGTATATTCTGCAGATTGAACGCATCTTTCATGGTCGGTGCAAGCACAAAGCAGAAAACCGCTCCTGTAAGTGTGATGGATATCGTTCCGGCGAACTTGACTACATACCAGAGGTCACTGAAGCTTCTGTTTTTTAGCATCATAACAAGTCCTGTAAGGCATATGGCTGCAAGTGCGATATTGGACTGTATGGTAAAATACATAAACACATAGCGTCCGCCCATGAAATCGTCACTCGGGGCAAGTGCGCTTATCAGCGTCCCGGTAACAGCAGAAATTATCACTATTGTCTTAAGTACTGCAGATGAAATTATCTGCTTTTTTGAAAGTTCATTCTCTGATAAATTTTTCCGGCTCATAGATCTGTCCTCGTATTCTGTTTACTGTAACTGTTCCGAAAAGATGTCAGAACATTATACGTTTTCCCCGGGTAGACTGCGGGGCTTCGCCCCGTGCCACACGCTGATTTATGAATAAATCGGCGTTTCCCGGGCTTTAAAATTTTCTGTGACAATGATATATATATTCAGCATATTTCTATTGAATTTTTTTGACTTATATTGTATAATATAAATAAATATATTCGTCAAACTGTTTAACCATAGCCGAACAGGGGTTATTCTTTCCTGAAACGGGGATCTGACAGAAAGGAGCTGCTATGGATCTGCAGAAATTCGCAGACAGCTTTTATGAGGCTACCTGCATAATATCAGTACAGAAAAAAGGCGATGACGGATACGGGGAGATCCGTATTGTCGCTGCAAATGATAAATACATTGTCCCGCTCGAAATGCCGCTTCCCGGTGACATTTCGAAAGCTATCGGAATACCGGATATTCTTCTGCGCCAAAGGAAGTACATACCGAATTCACTTTATGAGAACTATCTGCCGAAAGATTTAAACTTTGAGGACATATGCTTCAGAGCCGCTGTAAAAAAACTTTCGGTACATACATTTTTCAATCTCAATGATCTGAATATGTGGTTTGAGATCTTCTGTGTTCCGGTAAACTATGAAAAAGATGATCTCTGCTACTGTGCCTACACCGCTATTCCGAGCAATGCATACGATGTAGGAATGAGTTCGGGCAAAAGCAGTACCACATCGGAAGATGTTATAAAAACCTGTATAAAACTGAACAGTACCGATGATTTTGAGAAAACGATGCAGAGCATCATTCACGACATACGCCTTATCTGCCGTGCCGAGGTATGTTCCATCATGCTTGCAGATATTGAAAAGGAAACCTTTTCAGTCATTGCCACAGACCGGGCGGAACACACACATATAAGGCCTTTTGCAGAGCGTGCGGATCATTCATATATTGCAAGGACCTGGGCCGATATGATTACCGGAAGAGACTGCATAATCGTAAAGGAAGAAAGGGACTGGACACATCTTAAAAAGCTCAATCCGTTATGGTACGAAGATCTCAGAAAAGCCAGCGTCGACAGCATAGTTTTTCTTCCGCTCCGTTATGCCGATGAAACACACGGTTACATATGGGCTACGAATTTTGAAACTGCTGATACGATACGTATCAAGGAAACACTTGAACTGACCACGTTCTTTATTTCTTCAAAGCTTTCAAGTCATAAAATGCTCGAACATCTTAAAAAGATAAGCTATACTGACCGGCTCACAAGTATACCTAACCGGTTTGCCTGCACGGACGTTATCACTCATCTTATCAGAACACGCTCTGCTTTTTCCGTTGTATCAGCCGATATAAACGGTTTCAAGAGCATAAACGACAGCATGGGATTTGAAGCCGGAAACGCTGTGCTGAAAGAGATAGCATCAAGATGGGTAAAGATCGCAAAGGAAAACATGTCCGGAAATAAAGATCTTATCGCACGTATGGGCGGCGATGAATTTGCCTTCGTGATCAAGGGTGATTATTCGGAAGAACAGATAATGCGAATAATTTCACAGTATGAAGGAGCGTTAAACAAACGTGTCAATATAGACGGACAGGATATTTTCGTTACCGCAAGTTTCGGTTACTCTACCTATCCTGATGATGCCAGAACTTCCGACAGCCTTATTTCTGACGCCAGTGCTGCAATGCGTGAAGTAAAAAGACTCAACAGCAGCAATCACATCCTGCATTTCACATCTGACATGCTTCGCCCGAAGCGTTCTCTCGTTATCGAAAACAAGCTCAGAACAGCACTTGAAAATGACGGCATCTTCTTTCATCTTCAGCCTCAGTTCGATATGGAACACAGACTGTACGGATTTGAAGCCCTCGCACGTATGAAAGACGAAAACGACAATTTCATCAGTCCGGGTGAATTCATACCTGTTGCTGAAAAAGTCGGACTTGTTGACAAGGTCGATGCTGTTGTATTCAGGAAAGCTGCCGTTTTTATCGGAAGTATAATTAAAAATACGGGTAAAGAAATTGTTCTCAGTGTCAACGTTTCAGTCCGTCACCTTATGAAAAAAGATTTCACCGAAGAAGTACGGAGTATTCTGATGGAAAGCGGCATGCCTGCAAATCTCCTTGAACTGGAGATCACCGAGTCGATCATGATAGAATCAGCTGATAAAGCTCTTAAATGCATAAGCGAACTTTGCGAAATGGGTATAAACATAGCCATTGACGATTTCGGTACCGGTTATTCTTCACTGAGTTACTTGAATAAATTCCCTGCAAATCTGCTGAAAATAGACAAATCATTCATAGACAAGATGAACGACAGCGATTCTTCAAAGCAGTACGTGGCTGCAATAATATCCATCGGTCACATTATGGGCTTTAAGGTCATTTCCGAAGGTGTCGAAAAAGATACACAGTTTCAGACTCTTAAGGATATCGGATGTGACCTTATACAGGGATACATCTGGGGAAAACCAATGCCGGCTGAACAGGCTGAAAAGCTGATAACTGACAGCTAAGTTATGAATTCCGAATTATTTTTATAATGAAAAACCTATCAGAAATATCACTTGGATGAACTAAAAAAGCTGCACCTCGCGTGCAGCTTTTTTCATAGCTTCTTCACTTTGTATAACATAGATCCTCTGAGGCTGATAGTTGCAGCCTGTAGGAGCTATCCTTCCTGCTTCAAGTATAAGTTTAAGCTTTTCATCCTCTATCGGTTTTGAATCAAAATATCTTTCGGACAAGGATCTGATTCATTGAAGCCTTTGCACTTTCAGTACTCTCTGCCCAAAGCGAATCTATGAGATTATTTACGAACTCATTATTTATTTTGGTGTTAAAGTAATTCCAGACTTCCTGCCGGAACACTTCTTTAATTTCTTTGTTCGGTATTCTTAAAGGCATGACTTTCATTCGTTCTTCTGTAGCCTTTGAAAGATACCCGGTTTCAAGCAGTGCTGACCAGAGATTATCGCCATTTTCATGAATAAGATGATATGGAACATGTTCATTTACGAAACATTTTACAGTCTCACCGGCAAGCAGTTTTTCAAACTTTTCATTTACTTCAGAAGTTTTTCCTAAAAAGCCATGAATAAGATTCTGTGTTGTATACGATGTATTCACCCAGTAGCTTTCAGGTCCCATTATTTCACTGTATGAACCATCAAGAACTGATCGTACATAAAGAAGCACATCCCAAGGACAGTACATCTTTTCACGTCCGAAGATATATCCGTCATACCATTCTGAAACAGTATCATATCTGTCCGAAGATATATCCGTCATACCATTCTGAAACAGTATCATATCTGTCTGACAACCCGGCATCTTCAAGAAGCTTCTTTACGTTATCATCGGTAAATCCAATAGATGATGCGAAATTAGGTGAAAGAACTGTATATGGTATGATATTATTCACACCTGTATAAGTACTGTTTTTCACAGTATAAAGGCATCCGGAAAGAATAACGCCCTTGACGTTCTCGTTAGTCTTGCAGACGTAGCTAAGCATATGCTCGATCATATCACGGACTTTGTCATCAGCACCGTATTAAAAAACAGCATATTCTTAACGTCAAAACACGTATGGATATGCTGATAAAACTTTATCTTATTTATGCTGAAGCACAACAATTCATCTTGCTTTTCAGTTCCCGTTTACGCTCATACATAAGCCTGTCGGCGCGCTCGAAAACGTCATGAAAACTCTGGTCTTTGCCGTCTTCGTAATCAGTTATACCAAGTGCAACAACTAACGGAAAATCCGGATCGACGGGATGTTCAATTGTAAAGTTGAAGCTTTCGGTGAGTTCTTCTCTATTATCAAAATCGTCACGTTCAAGGATGGCAACAAATTCGTCACCGCCGATACGGAACACCGGGCTTTGCTTGAACTGAGCGCATATTACTGCACAGGCATCCATGATAAACTGATCGCCTCTTTTATGTCCGTAGGTATCATTTATCTGCTTAAGTCCGTTTACATCAAATACTGCGACCGCAAATTCCAGATTGCGTCTGTTTTTTATATCTGAATTCTTTTTGGCTTCAAACTCGGCATACGCAAGCTTGCTCTTTACTCCGGTAAGCGTATCTTTGTATGCAAGAACACGTGTGCTGAGAAGTTCAAGATACTGTTTTTTCTCTCTTTCTAGAGAATTTTCAAGTTCGGTAGTAATCTCGGCTCTTTCACCGTTAATAACAAATGTATGAAGAAGACAGGTGCCCAGCATATATGCTATGGAGTACAGTGGAAGATACGGGAACCAGAGCTGTATTGTAAGGAACACCCCAACTACAAGTCCGAAAAATCCAACCGTACAGTAGCGGAATCTGAGAAAGCCGCTGTTGCTTCTCATATGAACAAAAGCATGAATCGTCAGAAGCGCAAACATCAGAATCTGCAAAACAAGCATAACGTGGCGGAGAGGTTTGGCAACGTAAACGCAGTTACTGTCTACTTCAAAAAGTATCGGCACAAAAGCGTTGACAAGGATATCTGCTAAAAACACGGCAAAGAATATCCGCCCTGTAATGACAATAGCACGCCCTAGATTATTTTTCGAATTGATATATGCAACCACGAAATTCGTCCAGAACAGAAGTCCTCCTGCCATGGCTACAAAATAGAACAGCGTATCAATATACAGCAGCGTCGGCAGCTTTAAGTATTCAATGAATCCCCATAAAGCATCCGTAACATAGTACACCAGTACTGAGAGCAGGAATCTTCGGTACACTTTCCATTCTGAATTTTTCGCAAAGCTTCCCAGTTTCAGAAAAATATCATAATTTTCTATAAGTAAAATAAATATTGCGAGTATACCTATTGCTGAGTAATACATGCACTTTCATCCCCCTGTTATCCCATATAATTCATCCTTCAGCGAAATAACGCCCAGAGCGTAAATCATTCTTATCCCCGATGATCTACGTACAGATCAGATAATTTCTGACACTGCATGATTCGCTTTTTATCCGGAAATATCCTGTTGCTTCCGGAACAAAACAAAGAATTAACATAATTATATAGTTATTATACATCGTTTTATACAAAAGTGCAAGTAAAAAATAAATAACGGTCAGATGTAGATAACTGTATCCTCAAGCGGTTTCTTATCTGAATGAAGCTTTGCAGGGTGACTGTCTGCAGACGGATAGCCCAGAGCTACCATCATTGCAGGAACGTGATTTTCAGGCAGATTGAATGCTTTTCTAACCTCATCGGAATTAAATCCGCGGATCCATAAACTGTGAACGCCGAGTTCTGTTGC
>CADAPI010000018.1 GCA_902789705.1 uncultured Ruminococcus sp. | reverse complement strand
TCGTTTACTATTAGCCGATATGCAGGGAGCAAACGTAGTTTGCGGATCTGCAAGGCAATAAAATTAATTTATTATAGTGAACGTATAAATCTTTTATGCGTTCACTATAAATAAACTGGAGGAATTAAAAATGGAAAAGGTTACTGAGTATTTTGGTTCAATGGTATTTGACGAAAGAGTTATGAAAGCGACACTTTCAGAAAAGGTGTACAAGTCACTTAAGAGAACTATTGACAGAGGAACACCGCTTGATATTTCTGTAGCAAATGCAGTTGCTGCAGCAATGAAGGACTGGGCAATCGAAAAAGGTGCTACTCACTACACACACTGGTTCCAGCCTATGACCGGTGTAACTGCTGAAAAGCACGACAGCTTTATCTCACCTGCACCTGACGGAAGAGTAATCATGGAATTCTCAGGAAAGGAACTCGTCAAGGGCGAACCTGACGCTTCCTCATTCCCTTCAGGCGGACTCAGAGCTACCTTTGAAGCAAGAGGATATACAGCATGGGATCCTACTTCATACGCATTCATCAAGGACGGAACACTCTACATTCCAACAGCGTTCTGTTCATACACCGGTGAAGCACTCGACAAGAAAGTACCTCTTCTCCGTTCCATGGAAGCACTCAGCCGTCAGGCTATCCGTGTTCTGAAGCTTTTCGGAAACGACAGTGTCAAGAGCGTTCGCTGCTCAGTAGGTCCGGAACAGGAGTACTTCCTTGTTGACCGTGAAATGTGGAAGAAGCGTAAGGACCTCGTAATGACAGGCCGTACACTTTTCGGTGCAAAGCCTCCTAAGGGTCAGGAAATGGAAGACCACTACTTCGGTTCCATCAAGACCAGAGTTGCTGAATACATGGCCGACCTCGACAAGGAACTCTGGAAGCTCGGCATTCTCGCAAAGACAAAGCACAACGAAGTTGCTCCTGCACAGCACGAACTCGCACCTATCTACAAAACAACAAATATTGCAGCTGACCACAACCAGCTCACAATGGAAGTTATGAAGAAAGTTGCTGAAAAGCACGGTCTTGTGTGCCTCCTCCACGAAAAGCCGTTTGAAGGCGTAAACGGTTCAGGCAAGCACAACAACTGGTCCATTTCAACTGACACAGGCATCAACCTTCTCTCCCCTGGTGAAACACCATATGAAAATGCTCAGTTCCTCCTCTTCCTTGCAGCAGTAATCAAGGCTGTTGATGAATACCAGGATCTGCTCAGACTTTCAGTTGCCACAGCAGGCAACGACCACCGTCTCGGTGCAAACGAAGCTCCTCCGGCTGTAATTTCCATCTTCCTCGGCGATGAACTTACCGAGATCCTTGAAGCTATCGAAAACGATACACCTTACGGCGGCGCCACAAAGGAAAAGATGAAACTCGGTGTTGACGTTCTTCCACAGTTCAGCAAAGATACAACAGACCGTAACCGCACATCACCTTTCGCATTCACAGGCAACAAGTTCGAATTCCGTATGCTCGGTTCTTCAAACAGTATCTCATGCGCAAACATCCACCTCAACGGTGCAGTTGCTGAAGTCCTTGAAAAGTTTGCTGACGAACTTGAAAAGGCTTCCGACTTTGAAACAGCCCTCCACGATCTTATCAAGCGTACAATAAAGGAACACAAGAGAATCATCTTCAACGGCAACGGTTACGATGACAAGTGGATCGCCGAAGCTGAAAAGCGCGGCCTTTCAAACCTTAAGACAACAGCAGACTGCATGCCGAAGATCTGTGACAAGAAGAACGTTGAAATGCTCACAAGACAGGGCATCTTCACTGAAGCTGAGATCCATTCAAGATGTGAGATCATGCTTGAAAACTACGTTAAGTCAGTAAACATTGAAGCAGCAACAATGATCGATATGGCACGCAAGGAGATCATTCCGGCAGTTTCAAAATTCGCTTCCGACACAGCGTCCGCAGTTGCAGTAAAGAAGAGCGTATGTGACAGCGCATGCAGATATGAAACACGCCTTGTTTCAGAACTTACAGATCTTATCGATCAGATGGACGAAGCAACAACCAGACTCGAAGCTGTAGTTGAAGAACTGAAAAAGATCGAAGATGTAAGAAGTCAGTCAGAATTCGTCCGTGATGAAATGCTTCCTTCAATGGATAAGCTCCGTGCTGCTGCCGATGAAGCAGAAACAAAGACAGCATCAGAATACTATCCGTTCCCTGCTTACGACGAACTTCTCTTCGGTGTATGATGAAATGCACGATATCTTCATCCATTTTATTTATATAATGTAAAAGAACCGCTTAAACCCTCGCCCTGCCATAAACAGGACGGGGGTAAAGCGGGTTTTCAGGGTTCCCGTACATGAGGGAAAAATCTTTCGAGGTGAAATAACTATGAAATTTACAAAAATGCATGGCTGCGGCAATGATTATGTTTACGTAAACTGTTTTACGGAAACAGTAACTGATCCGGAAAAAATCGTCGGAGCCATAAGTGACAGACATTTCGGCATCGGTTCGGACGGACTTGTACTTATCTGTCCGAGTGAACTTGCCGACTGCAGAATGAGAATGTTCAATCCGGACGGCAGCGAATCAGAAATGTGCGGAAACGCGATCCGCTGTGTCGCAAAATATGTTTATGACAGAAACATCATCCATCACAGTCCGATAACAGTTGAAACACTTGCCGGAATAAAGAGAATTGAAGTACATACCGATGAAAACGACATCGCCCGGACACTCACAGTTGACATGGGCGCCCCGGTAACTGAAGCTTCAGAAGTTCCTGTAATCGCTGATCACTCTCCTGTAAAGGATCTGAAACTAAGCACTTTCGGCCGTGAATTTACTTTCACCTGTGTTTCAATGGGAAATCCTCACGCAGTAACCTTTATCGATTCTTCTGTAAAGGATTTTGAAGTTGAACGTTTCGGAAAAATCTTTGAACCAGATGTACACTTCCCTCGCCGTGCAAACATCGAGTTCGTGGAAACCGTAGATCCGGAGCATCTGAAAATGCGTGTATGGGAACGCGGTACCGGCGAAACACTTGCCTGCGGAACCGGAACCTGTGCAACAGTAGTTGCCGCCTGCCTTAACGGTATCAGTCCGAGAAAGCCGGTAACAGTCGATCTGCTCGGCGGAAAGCTTGTTATCGAGTGGAAGGAAAGCGACGGTCACGTATACATGACGGGCCCTGCTGAATTCGTATTTGACGGTGAATGGAATAACTAATTAATGTGGTACGGATCAAATTCAGACCTCTCCCAGCATTACTGAATATCAACGGGGCCGCGGGGCGAAGCCCCGCCCCCCTCTCCGCATATCCGGCAAAGCCGGATATGCATATGAAATGATAACACTTAAGGAGTAATAACAATGGCAAAATTCAATGAAAATTTTCTTAATTTAAAGGAAAGCTACCTTTTCAGTGAGGTAGCAAAGAAAGTAAAGGCATTTCAGGACAAGTACCCTGAAAGAAGCGTTATAAGACTCGGCATCGGTGACGTAACACTCCCGCTCGGAAAAAGCGTAGTAAAAGCCATGCACGAAGCAGCCGACGAAATGGGCAGCGCTGAAACATTCCGCGGATACGGTCCGGAACAGGGATACGATTTCCTCAGGGAAGCCATTGCCGGATACTACAGATCATTCGGAGTGGAACTCGACCCTGATACCATCTTCGTTTCCGACGGTGCAAAATCAGATACGGGTAATATAACCGATCTTTTCTCAAAAGACAACACAGTACTCATCCCTGATCCGGTCTACCCTGTTTACGTTGATACAAACACAATGAACGGCCGAAACATCATTTACACAGCCGGAAACAAGGAAAACGGCTTCCTTCCGATGCCAGACAAAACCGTACACGCCGACATCATCTACATCTGCTCACCAAACAACCCGACAGGTGCATGCTACAGCAAGGCGCAGCTTAAGGAATGGATCGATTACGCACTTGCAAACGACGCAGTTATCCTCTTCGACTCAGCCTACGAAAGCTTCATCGCCGACCCGGAACTTCCGAGAAGCATCTATCAGATAGAAGGCGCTGAAAAATGCGCAGTTGAATTCTGCTCACTTTCCAAAACAGCCGGATTTACCGGAACAAGATGCGGATACACCATCGTCCCGAAAGGCATAGTTTCAAAAGCCGCCGACGGCAGAGAAATGAGTCTTAATAAAATGTGGAACAGACGTCAGTGCACCAAATTCAACGGCGTACCGTACGTAGTTCAGCGCGCTGCAGCAGCAGTATTCAGCGAAGAAGGACGTAAAGAAGCAAAGGAAATGACCGCACACTACATGATAAATGCAAAGATCATTTCCGACACAATGACAAAACTCGGCATCAACTTCACCGGCGGAATCAACTCCCCGTACATCTGGTTCGAATGCCCGTTCGGCATGAACAGCTGGGAATTCTTCGACTTCATGCTCGAAAAAACCGGCGTAGTAGGCACCCCGGGAGCCGGCTTCGGCAAAAACGGCGACCGCTGGTTCAGACTTACTGCTTTTAACAACGAAGAGAATACCAGAGAAGCTATGAAGAGATTTGAGACTTTGTTTGAGGGTAAATAAATTACAGCCACTGTATGTGAAATTACTCACATGACAGTGGCTGTTTTTATTATTGCAGATTAAGTTCTCTTAAATAAATTCGATTATTAAATCAATTATTATAACACAATAATCGGATTATAGCAATTTATCATAAAGTTTTAGAATATGAATTCTCAAATAGATGATCTTTATCATCAGCTATATTTATTTGCTGCCATTATATGACTTGCGTATTGAAAAAACCTTCATTTTGTAGTATAATCTTAGATATTACTTAAGGAAACGCTGATTTATTCATAAATCAGCGTGGGGGTTCGGGGCGAAGCCCCGTAAAATCCCACCTCCGGAAATCCGGCGAAGCCGGATTTCCGATTTAATCAGTGTTTCCTTAAATCCGATTGTTATAAAGGAGATAAACAGATGGAACTAAGAAAGAAAGCAGCATTAATAACAGCTCTGTGTCTGACTGTGTCACTTTTCGCAGGATGCGGAGCTCTTGACGGAGATGGTATGGAACGCACTGACGTTTCTGTTACTGAAAGCACCACTGAAATAACTGAAGATGTAGAAGAAACTGAACAGACTGAAGCGGCAGTTACGGAAAGTACTGAAGTTTCTGAAACAACAGCAGTTACAACTACTGTTTCTGAGAAAACTGCCAATAAGGAAGCGGCTGATTACGAAGATCTGATCCGTTCTTATTATGAAGCTGAAAACACCAGCGATTACGAAGCATTTATGAATTTAATGTATCCTGAAAAGATAGTTGATTACATGTATACCATAAGCGGAATCACTGCAGAATCTATGGCGGAGAGTCTCGGAACAAGTGACAGTCACTATGAAGTTACTGAAATTATCAATGAAGGCGAAATAACTGACGAATATCTTGATAGTTTCACTATGACGTTTAACGCAATGTACGGTATCTACTGCAAACTTGAAAGCGAAGGCAGAACTGTTGAAGATCTTACCGACGACGAAAGAGCTGAATTCTCCGGGATCGTTTACGGAGATGTGCCGGAAGCTTATGCCTCGGATAAGTACAAAGCCACAAAAGGATATGACGTTACCGTTCGTTATACTATTGACGGCAAGCCGGATGAGGACTATTTCTACGTTTTCTATATCGATGGCGAAGGCTGGAAACTGACTAATACCATGCGAAAATGGTTGAAAAATGCACAGCAAAGTTCTCTGAATGCCAATGCGAAATCACTATTTACATCCGTAACTACAGCTCTTATGGAGCTTACATCAGGGAACGAAAATTTATATGAAACATATGTTTTAAGTTCTGATCCGTCTAAAAATTACAATATTCCATCCGGCCTTGATACTGATGAACTGTATAATAAGATAGATGAATATTTAAAATTATATGATGAAAATAACACCTATGATTATGTTGCCTTGATAGATGAAGGTGTCTGCAAATACACTGCCATGCACAAGAATTCTGAAGGATACGGAGTAGGTACATTTCCGCAGCAGTCAATACCAGATAAATCCGGTACAAATATCAGCTCAAAGGAAGTTGACAGAATGGGCGATTATACGCTGGATGATATCTACGGAATCTGCGTTGACCTGATAAAATAAAGTAACAAGAATTTAATAATAATAAAAAGCCGGTTCAGTTAAGAATCGGCTTTCTTTATGTATGCGCCTTCGGCGCTAATTAATAAAAGGGGCTATCCAGCCCCTTAAACCCCAGCTGCCATAGGCAGCTAACATTTTTTATTCTTCAACCTTCCAGTCAGCAAGAACTCTTTTATCAGAATCAAACGATACACCAATCTTATACAGCTTTCTGCTGTCGGATGCAAACGGAAGAGCATATATATTGTCATTTATCTGCTTCAGAGCACTGTCAGCACTTTCATCACGTTTGAATTCAAACAGATAGATAAATCCTGAAGTCTGGACTATACAGTCGATTCTACCAGAGAAAGTATGTAACTCGCATTCTGTAAACTGACCAAGCAGTGTAAATACGAGATATATTACGGTCTGAAAATAATGCTCGAATGTTGTATCTGCTGATGTATATGGTATTCTTGCGAAAAGAGCTGTAAAGAAATCTCTGACAGCATCAAGATCTCCGTTTTCTATCTTATCTTCCAGAGTAAATATATCCAGACCGCTTCCCGGTCTTGCAGAAGGAACATAGACCGGCATAAGGCTTTCATAAAAAGCATACTTCACTTCTTCATTCGGTAAAGCAAGTGTATATCGTCTTCTGCGGGCATCATATTCAGCAATTGTCAGATAACCACTCTGATAAAGAAGTGGAATAAAATCAAGTGAATCACCTGTATAATCTTTCAGTGTACGTTCATTAGCATAAATAGTTTTATCTGAAAATTTTCGAACATCAAAATTATTTTCACGGATCTGTTTCATCAGAAAAGAAGGTGTTCCGGTTTCAAACCAGTATGCTCCGAATTCCTTGTCGCTGAAAGCATTGATCAGACTAAATGGATTATATAAACACGAACCGTTCTGATGGTAGCGATAACCGTCATACTGCTGTTTCAGCTTAACTAAACATTCTTCTTCGCTTATATGATGCTTATCAGCCATTGCAGCTATTTCAGGAGCAAAATTATCCCGCAGTTCTTTTTCTGTAATGCCGCAAATATCAGAAAAATCTTCGCTTAGAGAGATATCTTTAAGCTGATTAAGGTCGCTGAATATGCTGACTTTATGGAATTTAGTAACACCGGTGATAAATACAAAGCGAATATATTCGTTACAGCTTTTCAGATTACTGAAAAATCCCTTGAAGGTATTCTTGTATTTCTCCTGTAATTCCGGATCATCAGCCATATCTAGTAATGGCTTGTCGTATTCATCTACGAGTACAACGCAGCGCATTCCGGTCTTCTGCTTCACTTTTATAAGAAGATTCTGGAATCTTTCACCGAGCGATTCACTGTTATCGTTTATATCGTAAAGTTCTTCCCATCTTTTAAGATGCTTAACAAGAACGTTCTCCACAGATGTTTCACTATAGTTTTCACCGTTGAAATCAAAGTAAAAGACAGGATGCGGCTTCCATGCGTCTGCATTTCCTTCTTCAAGCTTTTCGATTGCAAGTCCTGAGAAAAGTTCCTTCTTCCCCTCCCAGTATGCTTTTAACGCAGAAAGGAAAAGGCTTTTACCAAATCTTCTCGGACGACTGAGAAAAAACTGTGCCACATCATGAGCAAGACTGTAGATATATTCTGTTTTATCGACATAAATGCAATCTTCGTTTCTGAGTATTTCAAAATTTTGCACACTCATTGGAAGCAGACGTTTTTTATCAGGCACTGTAAGCATCTCCTTTCTGTTTGTATATAGCTCAGTTAAAATCAATTATTATTATAACACAATATTTGAATTATAGCAATTTCATTATATCAACGAGTAGTAATAATACGCCGAAGGCGTACCGCTTCCGAAAAGGATGCGCCTTCAGCGCTAATTAATAAAAGGGGCTATCCAGCCCCTTAAACCCCAGCTGCCATAGGCAGCTTACTTAGCTTGGTTTCTAATATTCTATTTGCTATCACAACTTCACCATTTGCAATTTTCGCAATACCAAGAATCAACAATAGTCTTACAGAAAAATCATCGGGATTGTATAATATTTCACCTTCGTTTAAAAGCTCATATAAGCTCTTTCTCATCTCAGGAGATTTATCAAGCTTTTTAATAATGGAATCAAAAAAAGGCAAATCGGAACTAAGAAGCATTCCAACAGCCTTAATTATCCCCTGCTCATTCCACTCATGTAACTCCTCGTCGATAAGTTTACAGATACCTGATACAAGCACCGGATACCCGGATGTATAATCATAGATCAGCTTTGCAATAAACTTAGTATTCATCACAACATCATGATCTTTTTTATAATCATCAAGCATACCTGCAATTCCGTCAACAGTCAGACTCATATTTACATTGAATTCAACTGCAATATTCCATGGACTGTTGTGTTTATGCTCAGATTCATCGCGTATCTTCAGCTTAAGATTACGGATATCGTAAACACCTGCAAGGATAACAGACTTGAATGTATCTGAATACAGTCTGTCAAGATAATATCCTCTTAACTGGGCGAGAAAATCAAGAAATACCTGGTTTGTTGACGGCTGATCAACTTCATCTATAAGAAGAACGACTGGTTTATCAATCGCGCCGCAAAATTCACTTATGTTATTAAAAAGTTCAACAAGGTCGTATTCCGGAGTAATTGACTGTTTCAGAGTTTCTAAAGCATTAAGCGCCTGTTCAGAACAATTGTTACGTTTGAATGATGTGATAAAAGCCCTTGCAAATGCAGATGAAAATGTATATTCATCCTTAAACTTAGCTGCACTCATCTGACGCTGGAAGTCCATACCTGCCACATAATACTCATCAGATAAATAACCTTCCAAAGCTCTCAGTGTGGTTGTCTTGCCGTACTGTCTTCCGCGGTTGATAATAAAATAATCTCCTTTGCGGACCATTTCTTTTATTTCTGCAAGCCGGTCAGTTATATCCACCATGTAATGTAATTCCGGAAAACAGGAACCGGTTATATTAAAGCATCTGCCCATTCTTTCACCACCTAAGTATTCTTTACAATTTCTAACAGAATATGATATGTTCTGAAATTTACACGAATAAAATCAATTACTATTATATCACAATATTCGAATTATAGCAATTTCATTATATACATCAAGTCGTTATTTCATAAAAAAATATGCATAAATCAGGAATACTGTTGCTGCCGAAAACAACACGCCAAAGAATATCGAAAGCACAAATTCCGCAATCGACTTAAGGTCTTCTTTAATAATTACCGATCTTTCGATGAACGAAGCCATCTCCTTGCGAAAATATGTTAAATCGGCCATCATCTGCGCTTTTTGTTCGTCGTTATAACGACGCATATACTTCTGCTCCAGTTCAAGACGTTCGGAGATATCATTTACAGGCACTGAATTTTCAATGTCAGGAACAAGCAAAGTTATATCTGTCTTTTTTCTGTACTTACGGGCTTTTCTGTTTTGCGTGCTGATATGATATGTATTTCCGTTATCAGCATCTACATCGATATCATAATTTGTAGTGCTGTATTTACTGTATTTTGTTACCAATTTATTATAAGATATAACTGTCCCCTGCACTTCACTTGCATTATTGAGATAGAATTTTCTCTGCTTATGGCAGTGATATGCATTGCACCATGAAAGGATTGCTATAAATGCTGAAAAAAATATTAGTCCAAAAGCTTCTGAGAAATCGCTCATATCTATTATTCCCTTTCTTCCTTTCCGTTCTCTATTATCATCATAGGTCTCTGCAAAGGGACAACCTTAGGAAGGGAAAGAACAATAAAAGCCCACAAAAGCACGGCATTTCTTTCCCTTCCTTCGGTTTTCCCTCTGCACTCCCTTTCCCAACACCTTCCCTATCTTTGCCGGCTTTTGCTTTTTATTATAGCTCGGAGGATTGTGGGCTTAGGCTTGGTTGATGCGTTATATTATAGTTGAGTAACAATAATAATTTCTTTAGCTTTAAATAGTATGCCGAAGGCATACCATCTAATGAAAAGGAGGCGCCTTCGGCGCAAATTTGTAAAAGAGTTTGGCGACAGTGTCTTCAAACTCTTTTTTACACAAATGGAAATTTACTAGAATTTCGTTAAGTAATGTTAAATGTTGTTTTTGATGTATTAATGAATTTTATTATGTTTTTAGGCGTAAGATAATAGTCTAGATCCTCTGGCATTTTTATTTCTACTTTTTTCATTAAGCGATGAATATAGTTCGATAATCGCAAGTCAGCTTCTGAAAGTCCGCTATCTGTATCTGGAACATCAATGTGATTACTTATTGAGAATGATTTCATCATCTCAACCCATACATAATTGGATAAATAGGAAGCGAAACAATCTTCGATCCAGTAATCAATCTTTGTTTTTTTCAAACGGCGAGATACTTCTTTCACTAATAAATATGGTTCTATGTCCGCAACACTAAGCCAAATATCTGCAAAACAATAATCGTATTCTCCGTCTTTAACATTCTTCATGAATTCAATAGCGTCAGCCTTAATTACGTTAATCTTTTCTTTGTGCTCAAACTGTGGAAGAATATTATTTTGAAAAAGGTCTATGACATCCTGCTCTAACTCGATAATAGTTATTGAATCAACATCGTTTTTCAAAGAAGCCATATAAGCAAAGTAACCCATTCCGCAGCCTAATGTAAGTACTTTTCCTTTTGCGTTATCAATAGCGGGTTGAACTGTCGTTACTTCATTAGGTGTAACTGACATCCATGTACCATTAATACTCTTTTGTTTTATTCTCGGATATTCAAACTTTTCTGCAAAGCAACCAATTTTCGGAATATCAGTATGATAAGCTGACAAGTGAATAGGTTTATCAAATATGCTAAGTTCATACGGAGCATAGCAGCCAAAACATTATTCATAGTCACCCTGTACTTGATTATTGAAATTAATATTTTTGAAATAAGGGTTATTCTGATATTCGTTAATATCAAATATCTTTGTTTCACGTTCGAGATAACTCATGTAATATTGTTTTGCGTTATCATATCCTGGCAGAATTGCATCAGTTAATGATTCTATATACAAGATCAAAATTAGTTTTTCAATAGAAAGCGAATCATTTTCGCTCTTTGTTTCATCGATATTTAATTTAACGACTTCATTTCTTAGCGTAGTAATCATTTCACTATCAATAGTTGAAAAAGCTATTTGATTTGCTACTACTCCGGTCAATAAATTCAAGACATCCTTCGCATTTTGTAATTCCAATATTCTTTCTCTGATTCTTTTGGTGTTATCTATTTTCATTATAGCTACTCCTTTTCTTGACTGAGAGTTATATCTTTTTTTAATTCATGGATTCCATATAATGATTTACTCTGTCAACGCTTATTACGTTATCTGCCCACAATTCGCACTGGCACATAACTGTAGTAACTGCATCGTCCACAGCAGCCGGAATGTGGCCCCATAATACGCAGGCAGCGTCCCAGATCTGCTTTTCAAAACCGATATTAGCATTATTCTTTTCAGCCATAAAAAAATACACCTCATAAATCCCGCAAAATGGAAGTTATTATTTTAATATTATACCACAAATTGTACAATTGGTCAACAGCTAATCGGTACAAATTCTATACTTTATCACTAATCCATAACGCATCAACCAAGCCTTAAGCCCACAAACCTCCGCGCTATAATAAAAAGCAAAAGCCGGCAATGAGGGAGTAGGTGTTGGGAAAGGTTGTCCCTTTGCATAGACCTATGAAAATCACCATTACTTAAAATAAAAAGAAATTCCCTGAGGCGCATTCACATACCACCTCAGGGATAAAAAACATTATAACAGTTCCTTAATTTGATTTATCAGAACTGGAAGTTCATTGAACACGACATCTGCAATAATATTCCAGTTAGTGCCGTCGTAATCATGAACCAATCTATGCCTCAGTCCTGCAATCATAAACCACTGTATATCAGGATGTTCAGATTTATATTCATCAGAAAGATTATACACATGTTCACCGATATTATATAACGGTGTTGTGACAAGCCACTGCAAAGAATAGTCATTCAATAAATCTTCTTTTGTAATCTCATGTTCTTTTATATAGTTCTGAAGTTTATCAGCGTTTTCATATATCTTCTGGATCCTCTGCTCATCAGAGTACTTCATGCTACCTTTACCTTCTCTTTCATTATTGTTTCATAGAATGTGCTATTTTTATTTACTTCATTAATCTCAAAAACATCAATTTCTTTCTGAATAGCAATTCGTAACTCCTCTGCAAAAGCGAATATTGAAGTAAGTTTAAACTCCTTGCCTCCGAATACAAGAAAATCAATATCACTTGTAATAGTCGCTTCGTTTCTCGCATAGGAGCCAAAAATATAGACTTCGCTTATATAATATTTTTCAGCAAGAGGTTTAACTATACATTTTATATCATCAAATGATAAAATTCTTTCTGACATTTAATCATCTCCTAATGCAAATATAATCATTAACTACTTCATAAGCAAGGTGTTATTTTAATTATTGTACCACAAATTACACAATTAGTCAACCATTTTATATCACAAAACCTATAGAATATCACTAATCCATAACGCATCAACCAAGCCTTAAGCCCACAAACCTCCACGCTATAATAAAAAGCAAAAGCCGGCAATAAGGGAGTAGGTGTTGGGAAAGATTGTTCCTTTGCATAGACCTATGAAAATCACCATTACTTAAAATAAAAAGAAATTCCCTGAGGCAGCATTCAACACACCACCTCAGGGAAAGATAATTCATATTCAGTTAAAGAGTTTTACCGAGTGATTCAGCTATCTGCTTTAATGTGTCAATATCCAAACCGGAATATCGTTCTATTTCATCTACAGGTTTTCCTTCATTGATCAACATTTTAGCGAACTCTTTGACAGCACGATCTTTTTCCTCAATTAATCTGTCCTTTGCTGCAAGCTCTTGTTTAGCTGCCGCTAATTCCGCTTTTGCTGCATAAAGATCCTCAGTATAATATCCGCTTATATTGCACATTCTGTCCATCACCTCATTATATTCCTTCGTCATCTTAATATCATAATCTTTTTCAAGTTTGTCCTGCTTTTCTTTCGATGGTTTATTCTTTTCGAAAAGAACACTTAGCATATCGATAAGCTTGTTACCGCATTTACCTTCATCGCCGTTTGTGTGAAGGCAAACAAGGATTGTTTCCATTATGTCGTAATCCTTTACCGGCAACTCCGCATCTCCAAACACATGTTTTTCTGTGACTTGATATCGGTTTATTGTATTCTGATATTCCTGCTCCGGATTGATACAGATCCATATTGAATACACCTTTTTTATCTTACCATAATCCGATTCTGTAAATTCCACACCATACTGAGCTGATATCATTCTTGCATCGTAATACAATCCTCTTTTAACAAGAGGATATCCCGGATTAAACTTATTCTGTGCCTCAAGGTTTATATATACTTTCGTATATTCTTCCTCTCCAGGTATGTGAATAACAAACCGTACATCGTAAGTAACTTTCCCCTCTTTCAGGTCGTTATCTTCATTTCCAGCCTGATTTATTTTCTCAGGCTTTTCTGTACGGTCATCTTCATCCCTGTGTACAGGAACATTAGCGATCTCCGGCTCACCGATAATGCATTCATCTTCAATTGTCTTCAGCGAAAGATCTGAAAGTTCGGGGATACACGATTTTAAAATTAAAGCGCTTATTACCTTGTAGCTTAATAAAGCCTTTGCACCCGCATCCATGTACTCTGCACCTTCAAGTTTTTCGAGTACATGCCAGAACATTGTACGTATTTCCATATTTCCTTTTCTGCCTCCATTATATCACTTTTTTCAGTGATATTCAAGTTTTTTATATTTACTGCAGCAAGTAGATTATACCATATATGATACATTAATGTCAATACATTTTCTGATGTTTAGCTTATTATTACCATGGCAGATGGAATTGTAGCAGTAACTTCCTGAAGGAAGAAATAACACTCCCTTCTCCATAACGCATCAACCAAGCCTTAAGTCCACAAACTTTCGCGCTATAATAAAAAGCAAAAGCCGGCAATGAGGGAGTAGGTGTTGGGAAAGGGTGTGCAGAGGGAAAACCAAAGGGAGAGGGAGAAATGCCGGCTTTTACTGCGGTTTTATCGTTCTCCCTCTTCCTAAGGTTGTCCCTTTGCATAGACCTATGAAAATCACCATTACTTAAAATAAAAGAGAAATCCCTGAGGCAGCATTCACACACCACCTCAGGGAAATAAAATTATTTTTCTTTAAGCCTGTCCTTCCCTGCAGTAAACCTGTCAAGACAAGACAGAATCCCCGGAAGGATGAAAATTATAAGAATGATCGCACTTGCGGCACCAATGGAAATGGTCTGGCAGATCTGTTCAACCGTCGGATCACCGAAGCACTGACCTAGAATACCTGTAATAGTCACCATGATAAGTCCGGAAGTAAGAATCGTGTGCATCGAACCGGAAAAGGCTTCATTAAGAGCCTCGGCTGGTTTGTTTGTCTTTCTGCACTCACGGTAATATGTGCTGAACAGGATCGCGTAGTCGATGGTCGAACCCATGAGGATGCACTGTACGATGAGGAGTGCAAGATAGTGAATGCTGTAGCCCTGAATGCCGATAACTGAAACGGTTATGTAAACACCGCACTGTACCAGAAGAACAAGTATAGCCGGAACCGCAGCGTTGCGAAATGTGACGAGTACTACAAGGAAAATAGCAAGTGCAGTAAGAAGAGTGATGGTAAGCAGTTCCCCGTCGAATGTCTTTGACATCTCGTAGTTCATTGCAGATGAACCGATAAGATGGTAATCGTTCTTCAGAACGCTGAACATGCTTGTCACTGTGTTGTAGAATTCCTCAGCTTCCGGTCCCTCTTCAGGAACTGTGACTGAAAGGATAAGTCTTGAATACTTGTCGCCCTTGAGCTGCTTTACACCGTCTCTCAGATCGGCAGCTGATTCTTTGATATCTTCCTTCATTTCATCATCGAGCACCGGTCCGAAAGTTTCATCGTAAATAAGTACATCGGACAGATAGCTCATAAGTTCAGTTATCGACATCGTCTTGTCTGAGATATCGTTTATATTAGCATCATGATAAAGGAAAAGAAGCTTTACAGTGTTCTCATCCATATCTTCACTCATGCTGCCGAAAAGTTCTGCCATTCCTGTGCTGTCATATTTCTCGCTGAAATATACCGCATTGATGATCTTCGAAAGATTATTAAGCTGCTTTTTATTTTCATCATCAAACTTGTCAGCAAAATCTTTATTGCCGAGAACATCGCTTATGAGGAAGTCGATAAATTCCTTTGCGCTAATCTTCCATTCGGAAGTGTTCCCCTTCTTGTATGTGTAAAGAAGCATCAGCTTGTCAGCCTGTTTCTTTTCCATAGTTACGAGCTTCGCAAGCTTTTCGGAATCAAGCTCTTCCTTAGCGGACGCGCTGTCCATTATCGATTTTAGTGTATCGATATTTTCAAGCATCTCAGGATCTGCTGATTTTGCAAGATCAGCCTTGTTTGCGCATAAGAACTCGACCAGAGTCTTAAGGGTCATCTTCCACTCGGCAGTCTGGGATTCCCTTAGTACGTAAAGCTGCTTCATCGAGCCCTCTTCCATAGAAAGAAGAGCCGCTGCATCCTTGTATGTAAGTCCTGTGATGTTGTAAGTGTAACCCATGACTTTTTCAAGGAAAGCAAGATTCTCCGCTGCATCAGCATCTATACTGCCTGCAAACGTCGGATCAGTCACAACGTTTTTATTTAAGTATTTTACGAAATCGTATAGTGACATTCTTCTGTCGTCATTTCCGTAGCAGAGAATGAAAATCGTCCTTACCTGATTGTATTCCATTCCGAATGTCTGCGAAAGTTCGTTCATATCAAGAACTGCTCCGGATGCTGCTGTCGTGCAGAGCTGCTGCATTGTGTAGAGTCCTGCTTTTGTCTGTTCGTCAAAATACGGTGCGTAGTCAGGTGAAGGAAGAATGCTGCCTACGAGAAAATCAACGAAATCCTTAAGAGGCATTGCGGTTACTTCCATACCTGCCTGTACTGAATATCCCATAAACAGCTGGCTTATAAATCCGCTGTCCATACCGAGAACTGCGCCGAGCTGTTCAGCCGGTAACGGCGTTCCTGATGATGCAAGATCAATTATAGTTCCCATCTGGCTGGTCTGTTCGATCACTGCAGGATCAAAACTCTGACTGTAAGCAGGATCATTCATCATGCCCTGAAGGACTGAATAGAACTGCTTCATGGACATTTTTTTAGTTTCCAGATTAAGATCTCTTGTGTCGAATTTAAAGATCTGTCTTACAGCGGACTCTTCCATACCGAGCATCTGTGCAAGACCTGCTGCATCGCGTTCGGCTGTGATCGTGCTCTTATCTGTGTAAGCTGAAAGCTTTTCTATCTGAGAAAGTGAATCGTCTGTAAAGTAGGACGCGTAATCAGGATTCTTTGCAACATCATCCTTAAGGAAGTTTACAAGTTCCTTTATCGTCATAGTTTTTGGCTCGTGGTTCTTGTCTTTTCCGTAGTAGTAAACGAAGAGTCCTTTGGCGTCTTTCTCTTCGATGCCCATCTTTTCAGCGATCTCTTTCGGTGAGCATGCAGTGTTGATGGAAGTTTCATCTGTAAAGCCGCTTAACGTCTTTATCTGCTTCAGAGTTTCCTCGTCGAACATATCAGCATAATCAGGATCTTTCGCAAGATCATTGAGAACGAAGTTCGTAAACTCGCTGATTGTCATTGTGTCGGTATATGCTCCGCCGTTCTGAATGAAGTAATAGAGAAGCAGCTGTTTTGCATCTTCTGTTTCCATCTCAAAGAAATCTGCCGTTTCTTCCGCGTTCATCGGCTTTTTGAGTGCCTTTACGCTGGAAAGTCTTTCGAGAGTAGATGCGTTTTCTTTTATATCGTCCCCCATATATTTACGGAAGTTCTTGTTGTCTATTACATCTTCAGTGATGAAACGCATAAATTCAGCTGCAGTCATATCAGCGGTCTCATAGCCGAAATATTTGTAGTAGAGCATTCTGAACATGCTTTCATCAGCATCGAAATCATTTTTTGTTCCGTTTCCAAGACTTTCGGAAAGGTCATCGATGGCCTTTACCATGTCAGCCGGATTATGTTTCTCACCGATGGTATTAGCGTAGTTTACAGCACTTTTTACATCGTCTCGATCTTCGAGCTTTTCAGCCAGACGTGTAACAGTTTCCTCATCTTCGTTATCGTACAGCATAACTACGGTACTTCTTGTCGGGAAAATATCAGCTATAATATCAGGTGATGACATTGAAAAGCAGATAACCGTCTGTTTATGAAGAACATATGCGCCTGCAAACAGACCAATAAAGCAGAGTGTGAGCGGTATTCTTCCCTTGTAGCCGAATGAAGCAAGCTTACCTGTAGGAATGTTCGGGACCGGCTTGGCAGTCGCTTCGATAGCTTTGGAGAAAGTAAGAATAAGTCCCGGAAGCATGAGAAATACGCATACAACGCTAAGAAATACACCTTTTGCAAGTACAACACCCATGTCAAAACCGATCTTGAAGCTCATAAATACGAGAGCGAGCAGACCTACAACTGTAGTGATTGAACTGCTTGAAATGGATGAGAAAGCACCCGCAACTGCGGCTTTCATAGCCTTTTTCCTGTCATCGGTATTTTCAAGTTCCTGACGGTAACGGTTTATAAGAATAATGGAATAGTCCATTGAAAGAACGAGCTGAAGAATAGCCGTTACTGAGAAAGTATTTTCGGAAATGGTACCGAGAATCAGATTCGAACCGAGGTTTATTACTACTGCAGAAGCAATGGTGAACAGGAAAAGCAGAGGTTCAAACCAGGATCCGCTCATTATAATAAGTATGATCATAAGCAGACAGACTGCAAAGATCATTACCCATAATGGAAGCCCCGGAGAGTTGCCGCTGTCGTCCATATAGGTCATTTGATTAAAAGCATAATCACGGTCAAGAGTCTCGAAAATAGCCTGTTCCTCAGGTGAACCGTAATCATATTCCATGTGAAGAACGTACTTTGTGTACTTGTCCCTGTTGTAATCTTCACTTTCATCATCGTAGTCCACGTCGGTAACATTAGGTATCTTTTCGAGAATATCCTTTAGGATAAGCTTCTGTCCCTCATCGAGATCCGTGTACATTACTCGTATGGTATTGTCGGTTTCAGCGTCCGGAAAAGCTTCATCCATTTTATCCATACCTATTTTCATGGAAGAATTGTCCGGAAGATACTTTGTCATGTCGGTATTGACATTAACTTTTGGTATAAGCACTCCGCTTATAACTGTAATGATCAGTACCGCGACAATCAGAAATACTCTTTTTTCTACTATAAAATCTGCAATCCTCTTCATATACGCACCTACCTGTTGTTTTATTCACTTAATATTATCACATAAGTGGCATTAAGTCAATTAACTATTATGAATTTTCTACTTGATAAAGTTACAATTTGTAGTTATAATAAAATTAACGAAGCGGTAATAAATCCGCCGATACATATTAAGGTATCAGGCAGCCGAACGGCTGCCTGATTCTATTATTAGCTGCCTTCGGCAGCTCACCTTTTCTGTACGCATAAAACCGCATAAATTTATTTGAATTATAGAATAGCATTGCGTATAATATAATGTAATGATATTCATTTCACGGGTCAGATATCATTATTCAAAGGAAAAACAATAGGAAATATACCCATTTATAATCACAAAGGAGATATTTAATGAAAAAGAATCTTTGGAAACTTATGCTCGCAGGAACGTTTACACTTTCTCAGTTAATCGTTCCACAGTTTACTATCTTAAGCGATACAGAACTATTCGAAAACAAAAGCAATATTGTCCATGCAGCAGTTGTAGATTCCGGAAACTGCGGTACTGAAGGACATGAATCAGACGCAACGTGGACCTTAGACAGCAGTGGTGTCTTTACAGTCAGCGGCACCGGACCAATGAACGATTATTCTTCTTTCAGCACATGCCCATGGGATAGTCATAGAGAGCAAATCAAAAAAGTAATTATTGATGACGGTATTACAACTATCGGCACCGACGCATTTGCAGATTGTAATAATCTTTATTCTGTAAGTATACCAGACAGCGTAACTTATATAGGGGAAATGGCTTTTGCGGATTGTATTATACTGAAGTCAGTTGTCATTCCCGAAAGCGTTACCATGATAGACATGGGTGCTTTCTTCTGTTGCAGTAATCTTACTTCTGTTACTATCCAGGGAAATGACATAAATACAAGTTCATATACATTTGAAGGCACCCCATGGATAAAAGAGAAACAAAAAGAGAATCCTCTTGTTATAGTAGGTGGTACGCTTATTCTCGGAGAAACATGTTCAGGTGATATTATTATTCCTGATAATGTAACAAGAATAGCTGACGATGCATTTAGGGAATCTAAAATAAAATCTGTTGTTATTCCTGAAAGTGTAAAAAATATTGGTGAATCTGCATTCAGTCACTGTTCATATTTAGAATCAGTTATTATTCCCGAAGGAATAACGTGCATCAGTGAGTATGCATTTTCGCATTGTAACTCATTATCAACTGTTATCCTTCCGGAAGGCCTTACGAATATAGACGGATATGCCTTCATTGAATGTACTAAATTAGTTTCCGTCAATATTCCGAAAAATGTTACAAATATTGGGACTTGTGCATTCTCGTATTGCAGCAGATTAACCTCTGTATTTCTGGAAAGCACTAAACCACCAAAATTATGTTCAGATATGTTCAATGACCCTTCTCATAAAATAAAAATATATGTTCCTGCTGATAAAATTGACGATTACAAAAACGCTGATGGCTGGAATTATTATTCTAATATAATTTTAGCAAATACATCTGCTGCATCGTCGCCAGATACTGAAGCTAAAACATATAAAAAGGGAGATTTTGATGGCGACGGGAAAGTTGATATTACTGATTTATCAGCACTCTCACTTTATCTTATAGGTGACAAAGAATTTACAGAAGCACAGATCAATGCTGCTGATGTAACCGGTGACGGAAATACTGACCTTGCAGATTTGGCACATCTCAGACAGTTTCTGTCAAAGAAAACAGAAAAATTTGATGCTGAATAATTCATAAGAAACAATTTCAGCCGTCATCTTTCGGGATGACGGCTGTTTTGCCTGTGACTGATATTTTAGACAAATGTCTGTTTTCAAGCCTTGACATTGATCGTATTTTGCTGTAGAATGAAAATTACCTTTTAGAATACGCAATTACAGTTTCTGAGGTTTAATATATAGAAAAAGAAAAATTGGGGAGAACAACAAATGTCTATAAACGAACGATATACCCGTTACGTGTCTCAGAATATACTGGGCATGCTGGGTTTGTCATTTTATATTCTTGCGAGAACAACAAATGTCTATAAACGAACGATATACCCGTTACGTGTCTCAGAATATACTGGGCATGCTGGGTTTGTCATTTTATATTCTTGCGGATACGTATTTCATTTCACGTGCGGAAGGTGCAGGCGGTATTACGGCGCTGAATCTGGTGCTTCCTGTATTCGGGCTGATAAACGGTCTCGGAGCAATGACCGGTGTCGGATCGGCGATATGCTACACCATAAGAAAGGCAGTGGAAGATAAGAAAGCGGATCTTTATTTTTCGGGTGCAGTTTTTTCCGTACTTCTTATCAGTATTCCCTTCGTTCTCGGAGGGCTGCTTTTTCCGTCACAGATACTTGCTTTTCTGGGCGGTGATGAAACGATACTTGCCACAGGAACATCGTACATACGGACGATAATGACGTTCACGCCGCTGTTCATGACAAATGCCGTTGTGAATGCATTCGTCAGAAATGACAGGGATCCGTCACTTGCAATGGCAGCGACGCTGATAAGCAGTCTGTTCAATATCGCATTCGACTACATTCTTATGTTCCCGATGAAACTCGGAATGCTGGGTGCAGGTATTGCGACCGGATGCTCACCTGCTGTGGGTATTCTGATCTGCTGTGCACACTTTTTTAAAGAATCAAACACACTGAAATTTGTCCGCGGATTTCCTTCAGTCAGAAGATTTCTGTACGCCTGCAGAGTCGGCGTTTCTGCTCTGATCGGTGAACTGTCATCCGGTATCACTACTGCGGTGTTCAATATTCTGATACTGAGACTTGCCGGAAACACAGGCGTTGCAGCCTATGGAATAATCGCAAATATCGCACTGGTTTCCACTTCCGTATTCAACGGTGTATCGCAGGGTGCTCAGCCGCTGATCAGTGAATCGTACGGAAAAGGTGATGTCCGTTCTGCGGTTTACGTCTTAAGCAAGAGCTTTTTCACTGTCGTTATCCTGTCAGCCGCTATTCTGGCATGCATACACGGATTTACCGGACCGATAGTGGAAATATTCAACTGTGAACATTCCGCCGAACTTGCAGCATATGCAGACAAGGGTGCGAAGCTCTATTTTCTCGGATTTCTCTTTGCCGGTATCAACATAGCCGGATGTGGATATTTAAGCGCGACCGAGCAGGCTGTAAGCGCATTCGCATGCTCACTGTCACGCGGAGTTGTGACAATAGTTTTATGCGCAGTGATAATGTCCGGACTGTTCGGAATGACCGGTATATGGCTTTCGTTCCTGACATCGGAGATCATTACTTCTGTGCTCATGATAATATTAATGTTCCGTACACTGTCCTCACTTTTTGTGACAGACGGAAAACGGGCATATAAATAAAAAGCAGGTGTCCTTCATTCAGGATACCTGCTTTTTATTTCATGTTTATCGTTTACCGCGGTGTCTGTGGCAGTTTTTTCTTATTTTCTTCGTCTTTCCGGAAAACGTGTGTAGTACCGCTCCTTATCAGCGTACATACGCTCGTCTGCAGTTCTCATTGCCTTGCGTATGTCTCCTTCTCCGTCGTCAAAATAGAAACCGAGAGCAAAGCTGATGTTTGCCGGATCTTCCGAGTCTTTACGGAGCTTTTCGACACGCTTTTCGAGATCTTCGCATGTCGCTTCACAGTCGATTATCATGAATTCATCGCCGCCGGCGCGGTAAACTTCGCCGTCATAAAATATGTCTTTAAGGATTTCGGCTGCATCTTTGAGAAGTCTGTCACCTGCACCGTGACCCTCATTGTCGTTTTTCTGCTTAAGGCCGTTAAGATCTGCAAAAACAACACCGATCGTTTCCGGCTTTTTGTCTTTGCTTCTTATAAACCAGTCAACACGGTTGTTCATTGCATTACGATTATATACACCTGTGAGCACATCGACAGTTCCGAGTATCCTGAGTTTGTCAAGAAGCTGATGATTGGCTATTTCGGAAGCTATAAGATGAGTTGTCAGTTCCATAACTCCCTTTATATTTATGGCATTATCCACGTCAAAGTTCGTCACCCAGATATAACCGAGTGTTTCATCGTTGTATTCCAGCGGGAAAAGAACGAGACTTTCCACACCCGCATTCACCAGCGATTCGTGCCATACAGGATTACGTTCCTTCAGTACTTCCATATCATTTTTATTTGTTATTATAATGCAGGTACTGCCGGCAATGGTATCAGGCCAGGTCTCAACAATACTGAAAAAGTCGTCGTATTCTTCATTAATGATATGTTCCATAGATACGGCATGGATTCCCGGAGCCATAACATGTGAAAGAACGGAACACTTTCTTTCCTTGAAATCTGTCAGAAAAACGCAGCAGCGTTCAGCAGAACAGATACCAAGTATTTCAGATATCACCTGCTCCATGTTGTGCTTAAAGTCCTTGCCGCCCTTAAGTTTAAGGGTAGTCTTGAGTACAGCCGAAGATATATCTGCTGAAAGATCTGTCATACGGTCATCGTTCTTCTCAAAAGTCAGCTCCTGGGTGTATGAGCAGTAACCGATGTTCGGATCGTCCGATTTCAGTGGCAGCATGTACATGTCGATCCAGAAGCTGTATCTGTCCGGATGAATGTATGTGTGATACGGTTTTTTCTTTATAGCACACTGATAGCACGCTGCTTCGAAGTTCAGATCTTTCGGAATGTATTTTTCATACGGTGAACCTGGTATAAATTTATTGTTGAGCATTTCTGCCGATGACATATGATGAGGATTTTCAATTGAGTCTACATATGCTTTGTTTCCTGCAACAAGACGGATGTTTCCATAGCTTCCGTCAGGATATTTCTCTACTGAAATAACGCAGGTCATAGGCTCGATCGAATCTGCAAAATCCTGAAAATTCATAAATATCATCCCCGTCCCTATAATTTGATAAATATATTATAACACAAAGAATACGATTTGTCTATTAATTTGAACAAAAAATATAGTGAATGCATAAAAATCTGTACATTCACTACAATCACATCATTTCATATCACAGTGAGCAGTATGATCCCATGAATTTTTTTGAGGCATCGTTAATATGTGTGGTAACTTTTCCGCCTCTGTTCTTTATCCTTTTGCTGCTATTAGAGAAACCAGCGTGTGTGGATATCAGTGTCAAGGGTTTCCGCGTAGCGGTGCTTGCACCCTTGATACTGATATTCACATATGCTACAATTTCTAATTGCAGAAGAAGGATGAACGCTAATTCCAAGGCAGTCTAACATCAATGCCTGAGCATCTCAGCATTATCATAGCTAACATGTTATCGATATTTCTGAAGCCATAGGCCATACGTATAGATAGTTTTATCTTGTTGTTAATTGCTTCAACTCTTGCGTTCGAAAGATGATATTTTATCGTGTTCAGAATTGATTTTCTATGACGATTGATTTTCTTTTGTAGCTCAATAAACTTTGGCAAACGACAATGTCTTGCCCACTTAATCCATGCATCAAGTTTTTCTTCAGCCTCCTCAGCTGTATCACTATGAAAGACGTATCTAAGCGCTTCTTTAAGTTTGTAAGCTCTGAATAGTTTAGGATCTGTTTTCGATATCCAGTCAATCTTGTCAGCTTGCCTGGACGTGAGTTTTTCCATCGACTTTCCTAATATGAGCTTGGATGTCTTTATTTCTTTAGCAACGTCAATCGTCTTCGGAGTATCCTTGGGCTTACGACCACGTTTGGCTGGTCTTTTACATAGTGCTACTTCCTTTTTGATTGAACGCCATGTATCTACGCGCATATCGTCAAGTGCTTCCATTGCCCAGCTGATTACGTGAAAAGGATCTACACAGCGCTCAGCGTTTGGACAGTATTCTTTTATACATTCATCAATCCATTTGGCTCCGTCTCCGGATACGAGTTGTATGTTTGCTCTCTGTTCTTCTGTTAGCTGATCAAAGAATGAAGAAAACACACTTTTACCATGACCTTCAGATGCCCATATCACCTTTCCGGTATCATGGTTTATCACCGTCGTTATGTATTTATGACCTTTCTTGTAGCTTGTTTCATCTACACCGATTCTAAAGAGATTATTAAATCTTTTTTCAGGGTCAGTATCAAGTGCATCGTTTACTCTTTTAACGATTGCTCCAACGGTACCCCATGAAATTCTCATGAATTCTGAAACTGCAACTTTAGAACAATTAACAGCCAGCCAGGCTGTTATCTGCTCAAAATCATAGGTGAAACCTGAGTTATGCCTTGCCCACGGAAACTGACATGTAACCACTCCGTGTTCAGGACACCTGACTCTGCATGATGGGGCTACAAGTATCACTTTGTATGTTGACCAGTCACATGCTCGCCACGTTCTTGCTCCATAGTTTCCTGCATCATATACTTTACATTTCCTGCCGCAGATTCCGCATCTGCACTGATGTCCTTTGGTTGCATGGACCTGAATGATAAACGTGTCGTCTTCAAATACAGTTTTATCTATCGCTGTATACTTGACATTTAAGATTTTTTTGATATAATTATTACAAAGCATATGGTATCTCCTGTTTTAATTTTTTCTCGTCAAAAAAATCATAACAGATATCATATGCTTTTTCAATTTTTTACGGCTTTTTCTGCGATTTTATTTCCACACATGTTAATGAAGAGCCATTTTTTTCTGGAGATCCAGACAGATCATATGCCGATCCTGTTTTCTCATCTATCATATCATAAAATCCTGTAAGCGCCGCAAACGGTGCAAACTGCGCTGCGCGGTCATGAAGTGTCATCTGCGGTCTTACCGGTGAAACGTGATGCTCATGATCGATTATGTCTTCGTAATTATCCATTATGCACGATGACCGCCAACCTGACCGTTTCGTTCAATGGCGGTCCCTCCTTCCTCAAAATTCATGCCTTTAAGTATGGCATTTTTTCCGTATTTTAATTTTATCAGTACCATTGCCTTCTGTATATTCTTCTCACGTTCAAGCCTTTTTTCCTCTGCCTGCCGTTTTTGCCTTACAGCTTCAGTGTCTTCGAAAAAACTGTACTGTATCTCTGAAGTATCAGGTACCGCTTCTTCACGTATGACATGATTTGCTGCTATACATATTCTTCTTACAAGAAGTCTTTCATCAGCTATCTCACGGAAAAGTCCTGTCGCTGCGTTTACAAAAACCACAGTCGAAGATGTGTATTTTCCGAGATTAACTGAACCGTGTACACCTGCCGGAACTTTTTTGCCGTAGTGATCATAAACTATCTTTCCTTCATAATCTTCAGGTATAAATGAATGGTCATAACCGATGTCAAGCACGAGCTGATCGGCGGTTACTCCCTTTCTTACAAGGTCGAGCGTAAGCAAATCGGTCATTTCCTTTACTATAAGCATAGCAGAATCGTATTTATACGGTTCCGGCAGCACCTGTCCCTGGCTCAGACTGTGGTTTTCAGGGCGGTATGATCTGACTTCAGCTATGGTACACGGTTCCCATCCCCACGCATGGTCAATGATAAGTTCTGCGTTTTTTCCGAATTCCCTGTAGATCACATTTTCATTCCGTTCGGAAACACGTGCAAGATCACCGAGAGTATGGATCCTGAGTTTTTCAAGCCGCCTGGTAATTCCGGGGCCGAAACGCCAGAAGTCAGTAAGCGGAGTATGCCCCCAGAGCTGCCTGCGGAATGACGCTTCATCCAGTTCCGCAATACGCACTCCGTCCTTGTCCGGCGGCATTTTCTTGGCGACTATATCCATTGCGATCTTGGCAAGAAACATGTTTGTTCCTATGCCGGCAGTCGCGGTAATGCCGGTCTCCTTCATCACATCTCCGATCATACGCATGGCAAGCTCACGGGGAGTGCATTCATACATGCGTATGTAGTTAGTGATATCTATGAACACCTCGTCAACGGAATATACGTGTATATCTTCTGCGGAAATATATTTAAGATAAATGCCGTATATATGTGAACTTACCTTCATGTACCTCGACATATGAGGTCTTGCGATGATAAAATCAGCCTTAAGGCTTCTGTTTTTCATAAGTTCACCGGCAAAATGCGAACTTCCGGAAAATTCACCTGAGGGAACTCTGCGAAGACGTTCATCGTTTACGTTTCTCATTATCTGATTCACTTCAAAAAGTCTCGGTCTTCCGGGCACACCGAAGGCTTTCAGCGAAGGTGTAACCGCAAGGCAGATGGTCTTTTCAGTACGGCTTTCATCCGCCACCACAAGATTTGTGTCAAGAGGGTCAAGCCCTCTGGCCACGCATTCCACTGATGCGTAAAAACTTTTAAGATCGATGCAGAGAAAGAGCATATGATCACCCGCAGTTACAGCATTTTCCGTCCCACAGACTTCCGCCTAAAAACCGGCTGTCCGGCCTGTACGGAAGCTCCGGAACGTCATATCCTTCGTCTTTCATTATCTCTATTTTGTATGCAAGCAGCTCGTACGGTACCCTGTACTCTGCCGCAAACTGAAACAGAGAACCTTCACTGTTTTTCATTTTCGCGTAAAGCTCACTGCTTTCGCCGAAAAGAAGTTCAGCAGCAAAAAGATTAGCCTCCCGCTCGGTAACTGAAATATCATCGAAAAAACCGGTGTCAATATGATTTTTTCTGTGAAGTACAGCATGACCGAGTTCATGAGCGATTATAAAGTGCCTTACAACATCAGGAAGAGTACGGCTGTACTGAATGCAGCTCACTCTTGATACCGTCATGGTCATAGCCTTTATTGCAGTTTCAGAGTTACCGAAGTCCGCCTCGCAGAGTATGATATCCATGCACCGGCAAAGTTCGGAAGGATCGGATGTTTTATAGTGACTTACAATTTTTCTGACTTTCTTTCTTATCTCACTGCAGGAAATACCAAGCATTTTACATCCCCCACGTTACTGTTCTTTCTTTCCGTACTTGAGTTTTGCCTGTTCCTTGCACTTCATGTAACCTGCAACCACCGCCTCGAACAGAGCCGCCTTTTCCTCCATGGGAACATCGCCTCCGGCAAGGAATGCAAG
>CADAPI010000017.1 GCA_902789705.1 uncultured Ruminococcus sp. | reverse complement strand
CTTTTTGAAAACTGTACTTCGCTGAAATCAGTGACCATTCCGGAGAATTACAGAGATATTGCATCCTATGCGTTTAAAAACTGCAAGTCGCTTACTTCAGTAAAAATCCCTGAAAGCGTAAACGTGATAGAGGACGAGGCGTTCAGCGGATGCACAGGACTTACTGAGGTTATAATGCCAGGAAGTCCGAAGAGTATAAGCGATACAGCATTTTCCGGCTGTAGCAGCGATCTTGTACTGTACGGACGAAAAGAAGCGAAAATTGAATATTACGGAGTTGAAGAAGATGGCCATATGTTCTCCAGAGAATGTACCTTGGAAGAGTTTGCTGCTCTCAGCGGAATAAAATTCGCCGATATAAGCACGCTTCAGAAATCTGAAAATTCAGGAGCTTCATCCGGCAGCAGCAATACAGCCGGAAAGGTACACAATTCACCTGCAACCGGTCAGAAAGGAATAGCAGGAACGATTGCACTCTGTATATTCTCAGGGATTTTATCCGTTGTTTCACGAAAAAGAAAATGTTCACAAAAAATTTACAATTGAATATGTAAAAAAACTTGATTAAAATTTGTTACTATGATATAATAGAAAAGCAGTCTGATTGACTGCAGATGATATGCGATGAAGCGAAAGGTTGCTGTCGGTATGACAGGGAATTTTCGTGGAGTATGTCCGATTTTAAACCGGGCGATTGTAATAACGAACACTGTGTGTGATTAGATTTTCCTCCGTGATACTGCGGGTTGCGTATGCGCGAGGACTGTCTGTTCGTGTGTTGTGTTACAAAGTCTGGAAACTGAATAGGTTTCACAGACTTTTTTTGATATAACAGTGAGCGATACACACGGCTAAGTGTTACGAATGAAAGCAATGCCCCCATCGTAAAATTCATAAGGAGGCGAAAACCATGGCTGAAAAGGAAAAGATCAGAATCAAGATCAAGGGTTATGAACATGCTGTAGTTGACGCAGCAGCTGCAAAGATAGTTGACGCTGCTAAGAGAAGCGGAGCAAGAGTTTCAGGACCTATCCCGCTGCCGACTGATAAGGAGATAGTTACTATTCTTCGTGCCGTACACAAGTACAAGGATAGCCGTGAGCAGTTCGAAATGAGAACTCACAAGAGACTTATCGACATCATCAGACCGACAAACAAAACAATGGAGACTCTCGGTAACCTCGAGATCCCAGCAGGCGTACTCATCGAAATGTCTGAAAAGTAATTTCGGAGAAGAAACGCCGAAGTCATGTTGACGAAAGTCAACCAATAACTTTAGGAGGAATTAGAAATGCAGAAATCAATGATCGGTAAGAAAATCGGCATGACTCAGATTTTCGACGAAACAGGAAAAGTTGTTCCTGTAACTGTAATCGAAGCCGGTCCATGCGTAGTTGTTCAGAAGAAGACTGTTGAAAACGACGGTTATGATTCAGTACAGCTCGGATTTGGCGACGTAAAGATCAAGAACGTAACAAAGCCATTACAGGGTCACTTCAAGAAGGCTGACGTAGCTTGCAAGAAGACACTTAAGGAATTCAGACTCGATGACTGCAGCGCTCTCAATGTAGGCGATGTACTCAAGGCTGACGTTTTCGCAGTAGGCGACGCTGTAGACGTAAGCGGCACAAGCAAAGGTAAGGGCTTCCAGGGTGCTATCAAGCGTCACAACCAGCACAGACTCAAGATGACACACGGTACAGGTCCTGTTCACAGAGAAGCAGGTTCTATGGGTGCTTGTTCATCACCATCACGTATCTACAAGGGCAAGGCTCTTCCAGGACACATGGGTGCTGAAAAGGTAACAGTTCAGAATCTTGAAGTTGTAAAGATCGACGTTGAAAATAATCTTATCGCACTCAAGGGTGCTGTTCCGGGTCCTAAGGGCGGAATAGTTTGCATCGTTGATAGTGTTAAGGCTTAATGAAAGGAGGAAGCATAATGTCTAAAGTTTCAGTATTTGATATGAATGGTAAGCAGGTTGCAGAAACTGAGCTTTCCGATGCTATTTTCGGAATTGAGCCAAACGAAGCTGTTATGCACGCAATGGTAGTTAACTACCTCGCAAACCAGCGTCAGGGTACACAGTCAACACTTACTCGTACAGAAGTACGCGGAGGCGGCAGAAAGCCATGGAGACAGAAGGGAACAGGTCATGCAAGACAGGGTTCTATCCGTGCTCCTCAGTGGGTTCATGGTGGTGTTGCTATCGGTCCTAAGCCAAGAGATTACAGATATTCTCTTAACAAGAAGGTAAAGAGACTCGCAATGAAGTCAGCTTTATCAGTTAAGCTTCAGGATTCAAATCTTCTCGTTCTTGATTCAATCAAGATGGAAGAATTCAAGACAAAGACAATCGTTCAGATGTTAAAGGCTCTCAACGTAGAAGGCAAGGCTCTCATAGTTATGCCTGAAGTTGACAAGAAAGTCATCAAGAGTGCTTCAAACATTCCTGGCGTAAAGACAACACTCGTTAATACACTGAATGTTTACGATATATTAAACTACGACAAGTTCATTGTTGTTACAGACGCAGTGAAGAAGATCGAGGAGGTGTACGCATAATGAAGGCACCACAGGATATCATCATCAAGCCTATCATCACCGAGAGAAGTATGGATGCTCTCCAGTCAGGAAAGTACACATTCAAGGTTGATAAGAATGCTAACAAGATCGAAATTGCAGACGCTGTAGAAAAGCTTTTCGACGTAAAGGTTGCTAAGGTAAATACACTTAACTGCAATGGCCGTACAAAGCGCGTTGGCAGATATGTAGGCAAGACAGCTGACTGGAAGAAGGCTATCGTTACACTTAAGGAAGATTCAAAGACAATCGAATTCTTCGACGGTATGATCTGATAAGTCAGACACATAAGAACTCAGGAATAAATTATCTGAGTATGGTATGGGAGTAATGCTCCCGCAAAAATGCATTAATTAAGGAGTGAATACAATGGCAATCAAAACATATAAACCGACAACTCCTTCACGTCGTCAGATGACAGTTACTGATTACTCACAGTTGTCAAAGGTTGCTCCGGAGAAGAGTTTACTTGAGCCATTAAAGAATAAATCAGGTAGAAACAGCTACGGAAGAATAACAGTTCGCCACAGAGGCGGTGCTAACAAGAGAAAGTATCGTATCATCGACTTCAAGCGTGATAAGGATATGATGGACGCTAAGGTTCTTACAATCGAATACGATCCAAACCGTTCAGCTCACATTGCACTTCTTCAGTACGAAGACGGCGAAAAGAGATACATCCTCGCACCAAACGGACTTAAGGTTGGCGATACAGTAAGAAGCGGATCTGACGCTGATATCAAGCCAGGTAACGCACTTGCACTCGCAGACATCCCGGTTGGTACATTCATCCACAACGTTGAACTTTATCCTGGCAAGGGAGCACAGCTCGTTCGTTCAGCTGGTAACATGGCTCAGCTCATGGCTAAGGAAGGCATCTACGCTCTCCTCAGACTTCCTTCAGGCGAATTAAGAAACGTACCTAACCAGTGCAAGGCTACAATCGGTCAGGTAGGTAACATCGATCACGAAAACGTTAATTACGGTAAAGCAGGCAGAAAGCGTCACATGGGCTGGAGACCTACAGTACGTGGTTCTGTAATGAACCCTTGCGATCACCCGCACGGTGGTGGTGAAGGTAAGTCACCAATCGGACGTCCGGGTCCTGTAACTCCTTGGGGCAAGCCAACACTTGGCTATAAGACTCGTAAGAAGCATAACCGTTCTGACAAGTTTATCGTAAGACGCAGAAACGGTAAATAATTCTTGAAAGGAGGAAATACAGATGAGCAGAAGTATTAAGAAGGGACCTTTCGTTCAGGAAGTGCTTTTTAAGAGAGTAGAAGAGATGAACAAGGCAGGCGAAAAGAAGGTTTTAAAGACCTGGAGCCGTTCATCAACTATTTTCCCAGAGTTTGTAGGTCATACATTTGCTGTTCATGACGGACGTAAGCACGTGCCTGTATATGTTACAGAAGACATGGTAGGTCACAAGCTTGGTGAGTTCGCTCCTACAAGAACTTATAAGGGTCACGTTGGTTCAAAAACATCAAATAACGGTAAGAAATAAGGAAAGGAGGACTACACTATGGAAGCAAGAGCTTATTTAAGAAATGTTCGCATTTCTCCAAGAAAAGTTAAGATCGTACTTGACCTTATCAGAAATAAGCCGGTTGATTACGCTATGGCAGTTATCAAGCACACACCAAAGGCTGCTTGTGAAGATCTTGAAAAGCTTTTAAAGTCAGCTGTTTCAAATGCAGAAAACAACCATGACATGGATAAGGAAAAACTCTATGTTGCAGAGTGCTTTGTTACTCCTGGATCAACTATGAAGCGCATCATGCCAAGAGCACAGGGCAGAGCTTATAGAATTCTTAAGAGAACATCACACATCACTATGGTATTAAAGGAAAAGGAATAATCCCAAATAGGAGGTAGACTATGGGCCAGAAGGTAAATCCACACGGTTTCCGTGTTGGCGTTATTAAGGATTGGGATTCTCGCTGGTATGCCAACAAGGCTGCTTTCGGTGACATTCTCGTTGAAGATTACAACGTACGTAACTTCATCAAGAAGAGACTTTATGCAGCAGGCGTAGCAAGAGTTGAGATCGAGCGTTTCGCTGACAAGACTAGAATCCACATCCACTGTGCAAAGCCAGGTATCGTAATTGGTAAGGGCGGCGCTGAAATCGAAAAGCTTCGTTTACAGGTTGAAAAGATGATGTCAGCCGGTTCACAGGTTTTAATAAACATCGTAGAAGTTAAGCAGCCAGATCTTAACGCTCAGCTCGTTGCTGAAAAGATCGCTCTTGACCTCGAAAACAGAATTTCATTCAGACGTGCTATGAAGCAGTCAATCGGCCGTGCAATCCGTCTCGGTGCCAAGGGTATCAAGACAAGAGTTTCAGGTCGTTTAGGCGGTGCTGAAATCGCAAGAGCTGAAAGCTATAACGAAGGTACAATCCCGCTTCAGACAATCAGAGCAGACATTGACTACGGTACAGCAGAAGCTCACACAACATACGGACGTTTAGGCGTTAAGGTATGGATCTACAAGGGCGAAATCCTCAAGGGTGAATCACCTGACAAGAACGAGGACAAGGCTCCAGCAAGAAAGAGACGTGATGACAACAAGTCATTCCGTAAGCCAAGAAACAGAAAAGATGAAGGAGGTAACCAGTAATGCTACTTCCAAAGAGAGTTAAATACCGTCGTGTCCACAGAGGACGTATGACAGGTAAGGCATATCGCGGAAACAAAGTATCAAACGGTGAATACGGTTTACAGGCTCTTCAGCCAGCTTGGATCACATCCAACCAGATCGAAGCAGCCCGTATCGCAATGACACGTTATATAAAGCGTAACGGTAAGGTTTGGATCAAGTTATTCCCAGACAAGCCGGTTACAAAGAAGGCTCTTGGAACTCGAATGGGTTCTGGTAAGGGTGCACCTGAATACTGGGTAGCAGTAGTTAAGCCAGGCAGAGTAATGTTCGAAATCGCTGGCGTAACAGAAGAACAGGCAAGAGAAGCTATGCGTCTTGCTATGCACAAGCTCCCTATCAAGTGCAAGTTCGTAGCTAAAGAAACAGAGGGAGGCGAGCAGTAATGAAGGCAACTGATATCAAAGAAATGTCTGTTGATGAGATGAATAATAAGCTGGAAGACCTTAAGCAGGAGCTCTTCAATCTCCGCTTTCAGTTAGCTGTAAATCAGCTCGAAAATACAGCTCGTTTAAAGGCTGTAAAGAAGGATATTGCTCGTATCAAGACTGTTCTCCGTGAACAGGAACTCAAGTCAGTACAGCAGTAAGAAAGGGAGGATTTAGCGATGTCTGAAAGAAGTCTCAGAAAAACAAGAGTCGGTAAAGTAGTTAGCGACAAGATGGACAAGACAGTTGTTGTTGCTATCGTTGACAATGTTAAACATCCACTTTACAAGAAGATCATCAAGAGAACTGTTAAGATGAAGGCTCACGATGAAAAGAATGAGTGCAAGATCGGCGACAGAGTAGAAATTATGGAAACACGTCCACTCTCAAAGGATAAGAGATGGAGAGTTACTAACATAATTGAAAAGGCTAAGTAATTAATCACAAGTTTAATGATATTCACGCTGTAAATCAGCTTTTTATTCTGAAAGGAGGAGAACGACTGTGATACAGATGCAGACATACCTTAAGGTAGCAGACAACACTGGCGCCAAGGAACTCATGTGCATCAGAGTTTTAGGCGGTACACGCAGAAGATATGCAAATATCGGTGATGTAGTTGTAGCTTCTGTTAAGAAGGCAACACCCGGTGGCGTTGTTAAGAAGGGTGACGTTGTAAAAGCAGTTATCGTTCGTTCAGCAAAGGGCTTAAGAAGAGAGGATGGTACTTACATCCGTTTCGATGAGAACGCTGCTGTAATTATAAAAGAAGACAAGAATCCAAAGGGAACTCGTATTTTCGGACCTGTAGCAAGAGAACTCCGTGACAAGGATTATACAAAGATCTTAAGCCTTGCTCCGGAAGTATTATAATGGAGGTGTCATTATTATGAGTAAAGTACACGTAAGAAAAGGTGACACTGTTGTATTACTTACAGGTAAGTATAACGATAAGTTCGAAGGTGCTAACAAGAGAAAGACTGGTAAGGTCCTCGAAGTAAGCCCTAAGGAAGGCAAGGTAATCGTTGAAGGTATCAACTTTGTTACCAAGCACGTTAAGCCTACAAGAATGGGCCAGGTTGGCGGAATAGTTAAGGCTGAAGCTCCTATTTACGCTTGCAAGGTACAGCTCGTTTGCCCTAAGTGCGGCAAGGCTACAAGAGTAGGTCATACTTTTGACAATGACAAGAAGTTACGCGTTTGCAAAAAATGCGGAGCATCATTTGAGTAAAGGAGAAACGACATGGCTAGAATGAAAGATTACTATAATAGCACTGTAGCTCCTGCTTTGATGAAGAAGTTTGGCTACAAGAGCGTTATGCAGATTCCAAAGCTCGACAAGATCGTAATCAACGTTGGTGCCGGTGAAGCAAGAGAAAATGCTAAGGTTATCGACGCTATCATGAACGACCTTGCTGCTATCACAGGTCAGAAGCCTGTAGTTTGCCGCGCTAAGAAGTCAGTTGCTAACTTCAAGCTTCGTGAAGGAATGCCAATCGGTGTTAAGGTTACATTAAGAAACGAGAACATGTACGAATTCCTCGACAAGTTCTTCAACGTTTCATTACCTCGAGTACGTGACTTCAGAGGTATCAACCCTAACTCATTCGACGGAAGAGGCAACTACTCAACAGGTATCAAGGAACAGCTCATCTTCCCTGAAATCGAATATGACAAGATCGACAAGGTTAGAGGTATGGATATCAACTTTATCACTACAGCTAATACTGATGAAGAAGCAAAAGAGCTCCTTACACTCATGGGCGCTCCGTTCGCTAAGTAATGCGGGAGGTTTTTTAAATGGCTAAGAAGGCAATGGTTTTAAAGCAGCAGAAAACTCCTAAGTTCTCAACACGTTCTTACAACAGATGTAAGATCTGTGGCAGACCACACGCTTACCTCAGAAAGTTCGGCATCTGCCGTATCTGCTTCAGAGAGTTAGCTCATGACGGTCAGATACCAGGAGTCAAGAAGGCTAGCTGGTAATAAAACAAAGGAGGTAAATTAGCATGCAGATTACTGATACTATAGCAGATTTATTAACAAGAATTCGTAATGCGAATTCAGCTAAGCACGCTACGGTTGATGTTCCCGCTTCAAACGTTAAGAAGGCTATCACACAGATCCTTCTCGATGAAGGTTATATCAAGAGCTTTCAGATCGTTGAAGATGGTAAGCAGGGTATTATAAGAATCACTCTTAAGTACGGTGCAAGCAAGTCACCTGTTATTACTGGCTTACGTAGGGTTTCAAAGCCTGGTTTGCGTATATATTCAAGTTGTGAGGACATGCCTAAGGTAAGAAAGGGTCTCGGAATTGCAGTTGTTTCTACTTCAAAGGGAATCATGACTGACAAGAAGGCTCGTGAACTTAACGTAGGCGGCGAAGTTCTCGCATTCGTATGGTAAGGAGGACACAAAATGTCAAGAATAGGTAGAATGCCAATCAGTGTCCCAGCCGGCGTAGATGTTAAGATCGACAACAATTTAGTTACTGTAAAGGGCTCTAAGGGCACAATCTCTAAGCAGTTCTCTAAGGAGCTGGGTATTGAATTAAATGACGGTGTTATCACAGTAACACGTCCATCAGAAAGCAAGCACCACAAGTCACTCCACGGTCTCACAAGAACACTTATCTCAAACATGGTAAACGGTGTTACAAACGGTTATTCAAAGACTCTTGAGATCGAAGGCGTTGGTTTCCGTGCTGCTAAGCAGGGTAAGAACCTCGTAATGAACCTCGGTTTCTCACACCAGGTAATCATTCCTGAAATAGACGGTATCACAATCGACGTACCAAGTGCAAACAAGGTAGTTATCAATGGTATCGACAAGCAGGCTGTAGGTCAGTTCGCCGCTGAAGTACGCGAAAAGCGTCCACCAGAGCCATATAAGGGCAAGGGTATCAGATACGAAGGCGAAAGAATTATCCGTAAAGAGGGTAAAGCCGGTAAGGGCAAGAAGTAATAAAAGGAGTGAATCGCAATGGTTAAAAAGGCTGATAAGAAACTTGCTAGAGAAGCAAGACATCGCAGAGTTCGTGAAAAGATTTCCGGCACACCGGAGCGTCCACGTCTTAATGTTTTTCGCTCCACAAAGCACATCTACGCTCAGCTTATTGATGACGTAAATGGTGTTACACTTGCTTCCGCATCAAGTCTTTCAAAGGACTTCGACGGAAACGGCGGAAATAAGGACGGCGCTCGCAAGGTAGGCCAGATGATAGCTAAGAGTGCTATTGAAAAGGGTATCACAGCTGTTGTTTTCGACAGAGGCGGTAACGTTTATCATGGCCGTATCAAAGAGCTTGCTGAATCTGCTCGCGAAAACGGATTACAGTTCTAATAAGGAGGTAAAGCGCTTTGGCTAAAATAGATGCTTCAAAACTGGAGCTTTCAGAAAAGGTAGTTGCTATTAACAGAGTTTCTAAGACTGTTAAGGGCGGCCGTATCATGAAGTTCTCTGCACTCGTAGTTGTAGGTGACGGTAACGGTACAGTAGGTTTTGGTCTTGGTAAGTCAGGTGAAGTTCCTGACGCTATCCGTAAGGGTATCGAAGATGCTAAGAAGAACCTCGTTAAGATCTCACTTAAGGGTACAACAATTCCTCACGAAATCATCGGTAAGTTCGGCGCAGGCTGCGTTCTCATGAAGCCAGCTGCTCCTGGTACTGGTGTTATCGCTGGTGGCCCGGTTCGTGCCGTTGTTGAAATTGCTGGTATCAAGGATATCAGAACAAAGTCTCTTCGTTCAAACAATCCATGCAACGTAGTAAGAGCTACAATCCAGGGATTAAGCGAATGCACATCAGCTAAGGAAGTTGCTGAAAAGAGAGGCAAGACAGTAAAAGAAATTTTAGGTTAAGGAGTGAGTTCAATGGCAAAGCAGATCAAGCTCGTTAAGAGCCTTATTAGTTGTAAGAAGAACCAGATTGAAACAGCTCATTCACTTGGACTTAGAAAGATCGGCGACGTAACAAGCCAGCCGGACAACAGTCAGACAATGGGTAAAATCAAGACAATTTCTCACCTCGTTGAGGTTAAGGAAGTATAAAGCAAGGAGGTGCACAGAATATGAAGTTACATGAATTATCTCCAGCTCAGCCAGCTGTAGACCGTAAGCGTATCGGCAGAGGTCACGGTTCAGGCAACGGTAAGACTGCAGGTAAAGGCCACAAGGGTCAGAAGGCTCGTTCAGGTGGCGGCGTACGTATCGGTTTCGAAGGCGGACAGATGCCTTTAATGAGACGTATTCCAAAGAGAGGCTTCAACAACATCTTTGCTACTAAGTTTGCAACAATCAATGTTTCTGATCTTAACAGATTCAACGATGGTGATGTAGTTGGTGTAACAGAATTAAAGGCAGCAGGTTTAGTTAAGAAAGAGTTCGACGGTGTTAAGGTTTTAGGCAACGGCGACCTCAGCGTAAAGGTTACAGTAAAGGCTGCTAAGTTCTCTCAGTCAGCGGTTGAGAAAATCGAGAAAGCCGGTGGGAAGACTGAGGTGATGTAATGTGCTCGAAACTTTAAGAAATGCCTGGAAGGTTGAAGAGACCCGAAAGAAGCTTTTATACACATTACTCATCATAGTCATTTTCCGAATCGGTTCGGTACTCATTCCAGCACCGTTCATTGATGCTAATGTTCTTAAGGAATGGATGAATGCCAACTCCGATAACACTGGTCTGGGATATCTCAATATGTTCTCAGGCGGATCGATGTCAAAGGCTACAGTGTTCGCACTTTCTATTCAGCCGTTCATCAATGCATCGATCATTGTTCAGTTACTTACTTATGCACTTCCTCCTCTTGAGAGACTCTCGAAAGAGGGTGAGGAAGGACGTAAGAAGATCGATAAGATCTCAAACTTCGTTTCACTTATACTTGCAGTATTCATGGCTTTCGCATACTATCTTACAATGAAGAAGAACGGCGCTGTTACATACAGATCCGGCTTCGAAGGTGTATTTGCTGCGATCGTAATCATTACAGTTTTCATCACTGGTGCCATGGGTGTTGTATGGCTCGGCAACCGAATCAATGAAAAGGGTATAGGAAACGGTGTTTCGATCCTGATCTTTACAGGTATCATCGCAAACGGTCCGTCCGGAATTCTTCACCTCATCGAGGTTGCTAAGGAAAAACCGAATCCATACGTTTTCGTTGACCTGTTCATCATTTTATTCTTTGTATTCGTTGTAGGTTTCATTGTATTTATGAATGAAGCTGAAAGAAGGATTCCGATCCAGTATGCAAAGAGAGTCGTAGGAAGAAAGCAGTACGGCGGACAGAATACTCACATTCCTGTAAAGGTAATCATGAGTGGTGTTATGCCGATCATCTTTGCTAACGCATTTGTTTCACTTCCGATGACATTAGCAATTTTCTTCCCTCCTAAGGACGATGGTTCTTCATGGTGGGACAAGTTCTACACGGGATTCCAGAGAGTATTCTCATACAAAAGCCCGCTGTATGCAGCAGTATTATTTTTCCTTATAATCGGATTTAACTACTTCTACGTTTCAATGCAGTACAATCCGGTTGAGATCGCAAACAACCTTCGTCAGTCTAACGGTGGTATTCCTGGTATCAGACCTGGTAAGCCAACATCAGACTACATCCAGAGAGTTCTTTCCAAGATCACTCTTGTAGGTGCGATCTTCCTCGGTATCATCGCAGTTATTCCGTCAATCTTTGCATGGATTTTCCCGGATCTTCCGAACCTTGCTCTCGGCGGTACTTCGATACTTATCGTAGTAAGCGTTGCGCTTGAAACAGTACGTACTCTTGAATCGCAGATCATGATGCGTCATCATAAAGGATTTCTTGAATAAACAGGGGGATTAATACTATGAATTTAATATTACTCGGTGCTCCTGGTGCCGGCAAGGGTACTCAGGCTGAAGTAATTTCAGATGCACTTAACATACCACAGATCTCTACAGGTAACATTCTTCGTGAAGCTGTAAAGAACGGTACAGAATATGGCCTCAAGGCTAAGGAAGCAATGGACAGCGGTGCTCTTGTTTCAGACGATATCGTAATCGGTATCTTAAAGGACAGAATCGCTGCTGATGACTGCAAGAAGGGATTCATCCTTGACGGATTCCCAAGAACAGTTCCGCAGGCTGAAGCACTTGATGCTATGGGCGTAACGATCGACAAGGTAATCGAAATTTCAGTTCCTGATGAGACAATCAAGCAGAGAGTTTCAGGAAGAAGAGTTTGCAGCGGATGCGGCGCTACTTACCACGTTGAATTCAAGCCTTCAAAGGTTGAAGGAAAGTGCGACAAGTGCGGCGCTGAAACGATCATTCGTAAGGATGACCAGCCGGAAACTGTTCTTGAAAGACTCGATGTATATCATAAGCAGACTGCTCCGCTCAAGGATTACTACAGCAAGCAGGGCAAGCTCGAAACTGTAATAGGCCAGGAAGAAGTTTCAGAAACTTCAAAGCTGACACTTAAGGCGGTTGGAGCTTAAGTTTATGATCAGTGTAAAATCCACTGCTGATTTAGCTAAAATGCGTGCTTCCGGTAAAATTGCCGGCGGTGCGTTGAAGCTTGTTGGCGAAAAAATAAAACCTGGAATGACAACCTTACAGGTTAATAAAATAGTTCATGATTATATAGTATCACATGGTGCCAAGCCATCATTTCTTCATTACGGCGGATTTCCGGCAAGTGCCTGCATTTCTGTCAATGAAGAAGTTATTCACGGAATCCCGACAGCCAAAAGAGTGCTGAAGGAAGGCGACATTGTCAGCGTTGACGTTGGTGCTTTAAAAGATGGTTTTCACAGTGATACATGCATGACTTTCCCGGTTGGTGAGATATCAGAAGAGGCAAGAAAACTTCTTGAGGTTACTCAGAACAGTCTTTTTGCTGCGATAGATATCGTAAAAGCCGGTGTAAGGATCGGCGACATATCACATACAGTTCAGGAATACTGTGAATCAAGAGGATACGGAGTAGTCAGACAGTACTGCGGTCACGGAGTAGGAAGACAGCTTCATGAAGATCCTGAGGTTCCGAACTATGGTGTGCCTGGACACGGTACAAGACTTGTTTCCGGAATGACCATTGCGATCGAGCCGATGATCAATGTCAAAGGCGCGGGCGTAAAGGTACTCGATAACGGATGGACTGTTGTTACAAACAGCGGTTCTCTTTCAGCTCATTTTGAGCATACAGTTGCAGTTACTTCAGAGGGTGCAGTTATTTTAACACTGCCGTGACGGAGGATATTGTGAAAATAGTTGAAGGTACAGTAGTCAGAGCAAAAGCAGGACGTGATGAAAACAGACTGTTTGCTGTTACCGGCATTACGGACAGCGGTTATGTTTATATATCGGACGGCGACACCAGAAAGCTGGCTTCACCGAAGAAAAAAAACGTAAAACATCTTGCAGTCACAAAAACTGTGATTGAACTTGACGGAATTACTGACAAAAGGCTTAAAATGAATCTGCGTGACTTAACGGTCACCGAAAATGAAAGTGAGGTTTAGAGTATGGCTAAGGAAGACGCAATCGAAGTTGAAGGTACAGTCGTTGAGGCTTTACCAAATACAATGTTCCGTGTGGAATTAGCAAATGGTCACAAGATACTGGCCAATATTTCAGGCAAGTTAAGAATGAATTATATTCGTATAGTGCCTGGTGATAAGGTAACCATTGAGATGTCACCTTATGACCTGACAAGAGGCAGGATTACCTGGAGATGCAAATAAACAGGTAATGATCCCGTTTTTCTAACTATCAAATAGGAGGTATTTTCAATGAAAGTTAGACCTTCAGTAAAGCCAATGTGCGAAAAGTGCAAGATCATTAAGCGCAAGGGCAAAATAATGGTTATTTGCGAAAACCCAAAGCATAAACAGAGACAGGGCTGATACTCAGTCCGCTAACGGAGGTGCAATTAGTTAATGGCAAGAATAGCTGGTATTGACTTACCGAAGAATAAAAGAATAGAGATCGCTCTTACTTACATTTTCGGTATCGGCAACACAACTGCAAAGAAGATCTTAGCTGAAACAGGCGTAAATCCTGACACAAGAGTTAAGGATCTTACAGACGATGATGAAAACAAGCTTCGTGAATACATCGACAAGAACATCAATGTTGAAGGTGACCTCAGAAGAGAGATCGCTCTTAACATCAAGAGACTTGTTGAAATCAACTGCTACCGCGGTATCCGTCACCGCAGAGGTCTCCCGGTTAGAGGTCAGCGTACAAAGACAAACGCAAGAACTCGTAAGGGCCCTGTAAAGACTATCGCTAACAAGAAGAAGTAAGGAGGGAAATGAACAATGGCACAGCAGAAGAAGAAAGTTACTGTTAAGAGACGTAGAGAACGTAAGAACGTTGAAAACGGCGCTGTTCATATCCAGTCCACTTTCAACAACACAATCGTTACAATCACTGACACACAGGGTAATGCACTTTCATGGGCAAGCTCAGGCGGCTTAGGCTTCAGAGGTTCAAGAAAGTCTACTCCATTCGCTGCACAGAACGCTGCTGAAGTAGCTGCAAAGGCTGCTATGGAACACGGCCTCAAGTCAGTTGAAGTTTACGTTAAGGGACCTGGTTCAGGACGTGAAGCTGCAATCAGAGCACTCCAGACAGTAGGTCTTGAAGTAAAGATGATCAAGGATGTTACACCAATCCCACATAACGGATGCCGTCCTCCAAAGAGAAGACGTGTATAGTAACAGGAATAGAAACTGAGCTATAGTTTGCTTGGCGTCGAATACATAAACAAATTCGATATTTTTTAAAAAACGGAGGTAATAGCAATGGCTATTAATAAGGAACCACTTCTTAAGAAATGTAAGTATTTAGGTATCAGCCCAATGGTTATGGGTGTTTCAAAGGATACAAAGCGTAAAGCTGATCAGGGTAACAGAAAGAAGCTTTCTGAATACGGAATGCAGCTCAAGGAAAAGCAGAAGCTCAAGTTCATCTATGGTGTTCTTGAAAAGCAGTTCTACCACTACTTTGAGATCGCTGAAAAGCAGCAGGGTCAGGCAGGTACAAACCTTATCACAATTCTTGAATCAAGACTTGATAACGTTGTATTCAGAATGGGCCTCGCTACTACAAGACGTGAATCAAGACAGCTTGTTACTCACGGTCACTTCAGTGTAAACGGCAAGAGAATCGACATTCCTTCATACAGAATCAAGCCGGGCGATGTTATCTCACTCAGAGAAAACAGCAGAAAGAGCACAAAGTTCAAGGAAATCGTTGAACTTACAAACGGCAGAGTAGTACCTCTCTGGCTCGAAGCAAATAAAGAGGATTTCTCAGCTAAGGTTGTTCGTATGCCTGTTAAGGAAGACCTTGACTATGAAGTAGAAGAACATCTGATCGTCGAACTTTATTCTAAGTAATCTTCTAAGGTTTCTTGAAATAATAATGACAGTCAGACGACTAATTACTATTGATGTAGTTACGAAATAGGAGGGTTTTTATGCTTGAAAGAATAGAAAAACCGGAAATTGAAACAGTTGATCTCAAAAGTGACGGCAAGTACGGCAAGTTTGTACTTTCACCTCTTGAAAGAGGATATGGTATCACACTTGGTAACAGCTTAAGACGAGTATTACTCTCCTCACTTCCTGGTGTTGCTGTTACATCAGTTAAGATTGACGGAGTTCACCACGAACTCTCTACAATTCCGGGTGTTAAAGAAGATGTTACTGAGATAATCCTCAGCATTAAAGGTTTAACAGCCAAACTGCACAGCGACGGTCCTAAGACAGTATTTATTGAAGCTGAAGGCGAATGCGAAGTTACTGCTGGTGATATAAAGACTGATTCAGATGTTGATATTCTTGATCCTGGTATGCACATTGCCACATTAGGTAAGGATGCCAAGTTATACATGGAGATCACACTGGACAGAGGCAGAGGTTATGTTTCAGCTGAACGTAATAAGCAGATCATCAACATGCCTATCGACGTAATTGCTGTTGATAGTATATATACTCCTGTTTTAAAGGTAAACTATCATGTAGAAGATACTCGACTCGGTCAGGTAACTGACTTTGACAAGCTTACATTAGAAGTCTGGACTGACGGTACAATTTCCGCCAAGGAGGCTATATCTCAGGCAGCCAATCTCCTCAACGAGCACCTTAAGTTATTCATCGACCTCTCAGATGAGGCTACAATAACTGAAGTATTAGTCGAAAAAGACGAAAAGGGTAAAGAAAAGATCCTTGAGATGACCATTGAGGAACTTGACTTGTCGGTACGTTCGTTTAATTGTTTAAAACGTGCGGGTATCAATACCGTAGATGACCTCATCAACAAGTCCGAAGAGGAAATGATGAAGGTTCGTAATCTCGGTAAGAAATCCTTCGATGAAGTTAAGGAAAAGCTCCAGTCACTTGGATTTGACCTTTCTTCTGAAGAAGAATAATCGTAAAACATTTTCATGCTGGTTAAGACAGCGTCACTATAGAAAAGGAGTGAATTTCAATGCCAGGTACAAGAAAGCTGGGTAGAACTTCTGATCATAGAAAAGCTATGCTCAGAGCTATGGTTACATACCTTCTTGAAAACGGCCAGATCGAAACAACAGTTACAAGAGCAAAGGAAGTTCGTGCTGTTGCTGAAAAGATGATAACTCTTGGTAAGACAAATGACCTGCACTCAAAGCGTCAGGTATTATCTTACGTTACAAAGGAAGCAGTTGTTAAGAAGCTTTTTGACGATATCGCACCTCAGTATGCTGAAAGAAACGGTGGTTACACACAGATCATCAAGATCGGACCACGTCGTGGCGACGCAGCTGAAATGGCTATCATCAAGCTCGTTTAATTTTTCAGAAATTAAATAAATTTTTTAGGAGATCCTGAGCCGGAAACGGTTCGGGATCTTTTTTTGTGTGATTTTAAGCATTTTCGCCTATTGAAATGATAAAAAAATATGATATAATAAGAGTAATACTATTTTTTAAAGGAGATAATAAATGGACACAGACTTATACGGCTTGTTTATGCTGATAGCCGGAATTGCCTTTACAATATACGGGATGAACGAAATATCACAGCATCTTGAAAAACTGACAGGAAGCAGAATTGAAAAGATACTGAAAAAAGTTACACGTAATCCGTTAAAAAGTATTGCTCTGGGTACCGGCATAACAGTAATAATGCAGTCGTCATCCGCGCTTGCCAGTGTGCTTACCGGTCTTGTCAATTCCGGTGTTATGGAACTGAGCCAGACGGTGGGCCTTATCATGGGGTCGAATATCGGTACCACTTTTACACTCTGGATAACAGGCCTTATACCGTTTGCTGATCCGGCTTCATTCTATATTATCGGCGCTGCAGCAGTGGCAGGTATAATATTGAAGCGCTTTTCATCGAAAGATAAGATAAACGATGCGGGAACTATTATTTTTTCAGCTTCTATTCTGTTTGTCGGTATGTTTCTTATGACTATGGCGCTGTTAGCTGTTGTGCCGACTCCGCTGACGGAAAGTACATTAAGACAAGAGCAGTATATTGTATTAAAGCAGTTTCTGACAAATCCGGCTTTTTGTATTCTTGCCGGTGTGATAATTACTCTGCTGTTTCAGAGTTCATCAGTTTCCGTAGCTGCTCTTCAGGCTTTTTCTCTCACAGGAATTCTGCCTCTCGAATCTGCAGTACTGCTTATCGTCGGTCAGAACATCGGAACAAGCATTATGTCGGTTATTTCAAGTCACAGTGCAGATAAAAATGCCCGCCGTGTGTCATTTATCCATTTGTTTTTTAACCTGACCGGCGGACTGCTTGCGACTGCAGGCGTGCTGATCTGGGTTAATACACGAGATTCCGGTGAACAGATTCAACCTGTTATTGCAAATTCACTTGCTATTGCCGCAGTTCATACAGGATTCAACCTGATCACTTCACTGATACTTATACCGTTTTCTTCAAAGCTTGAAAAGTTTGCAGTTCATGTTATCAAGGGTGAAAACGAAAAAACAGAAGATGAAAAGAAGCTTTTCATAGACGAAAGACTTCTTGAAACTCCTTCTTTTGCCCTTACTGAGTGCAGAAGTTTTGCAGAAAAAATGGCCGGACTTTCGCTTGAAAGTTACCGTGATGCTTTTTCAATAGCAGGAAAATTTGACGCAAAGACTGCCGAAAAAGTGCTTCAGACTGAGGACCTTATCGATGATTATGAAGACAAGCTGGGAACATATCTTATCAAACTTTCCGGCTGTTCACTTACCAGGGAAGATGCAGCTCTGGTATCCAGACTTCTTCACTGCATAGGTGATTTCGAAAGAATTTCCGATCACGCTGCCGGTCTTGTAAAGATATACAGGGAAATGAACGAGAGAAAGATACGTTTCTCCCATGCTGCACGCATAGAAACCGAGATCCTTCAGACTGCAGTGGCAGATATTCTTGAAATGTCGGTAAATGCGTTTATAAACAACGATGCAGATCTTGCACGCAGGGTGGAACCTCTCGAAGAAGTTATAAACGGTCTTCGTATGGAACTTAAAAACCGTCATCTGCGCAGACTTCAGCAGGATAAATGTACAACGGAACTCGGATTTGTTTTCTCTGATCTTCTGACGAATCTTGAAAGAATATCAGACCACTGTTCGAATATTGCAGTGTGCCTTATCCAGCTTAAGGACGATAAGTTCGACACTCATGAGTACATAACCAATCTTAAGGAAAGCGACAAGGATTTTCAGGAAATGCGTTTCCAGTATGTTGAAAAGTATTCGCTTCCGGATTAATAACAGTGAACGCAGATGTATTTTTCATTTACTGTAAAGCGGATACAAAAATAAGGACGGGATATCATGTGTATCCCGTCCTTTTGGCGTTTGGTATAGAAACAATATTCGGGGCAAAACCTGAATGAATATAGTAAAAGATTTTTAGTCAGCCGAATAGACCCTGACGCGGAAATTAACACCGCAGTCTTCAGCTATCTTTCTGCATTTTTCGATTTCTTCTTCACCGATAACGTCAACTACTGTAAAAGCAACATTTTCGGTGTATTTTCTGCATTCCTTTGCAAAACCGAGCATTGCATCAAAGGAAATGATACCGAAGGAAGGGTGGACAATGTCGTTGTACTTTACCTTGTCGGAAGCGTTAAGACTGATGGAAACGGAATCGATGTTGTCACATATCTCCTTTGCAACGCTTCTTTTGTTTATAAGGTCGCCGAGACCGTTTGTGTTAAGGCGTGTTTTTATGCCTTTTCCGCGAAGATATTTTGCAGTTTCGATAAGCACGTCAAATGCGCAGGTAGGTTCGCCGTATCCGCAGAAGATAGCTTCGTCAAATCCGGTGAAGTCGAAGCTGTCGATGGCCGCTTTGACTTCAGCAAAGTCAGGACTGTGGTCGAGCCAGAGACTGCCTGATTCACCGACTGTGTCAGTAGTGCTTCTGATGCAGAATTCACACTTGCACGGACAGGCATTTGTTATGTTTAAGTAAACATTGTTTTTGTAGGTATAAAGAATTTCGTTTTTATTATCCATTTTAATTCACCTCATTGTTGTGTGTTCGTAATAAACAGGTTTGATGCACATCAGAAAGATGGTCATATCTTCGTCCTGTTTTTATCTATAAGAAATCCAAGATTCTTTTCAAATTCGACTCCGTAGTTATGATCCGGATCAGGATCAAGGGCGAGAGTGTCCTTGATTGATCTTTCAATAAATTCAGCGGCGGTGTTTATCGCTGTTTCAAGATCCTTTCCGCCTAGCAGCATACTGAAAGTAACGGAGGCAAATATATCACCGGTACCGGAAAAACTTTTTCCCAGCCTTTCAGATACCGCAGCGTATTCGCTGTTTTTTGTAAATGCCATGTTGCAGATACTGTTGCCGTCATCGATACCGGTGACTATTACAGTCAGACCATTTTTTCTGTCTGTAAGTTTCTGCGCCAGTTTCTTTATTTCATCTTTCTTTTTTTCGGACGAAAGGGAACAGATATCAGAATAACTGCCGCCTGAAAGAAGGCAGAGTTCAGTAAGGTTCGGGGTAATTACATCTGCTTTCATAGTAAGACTGCGCATCTTATCACACATGATGTCACTGTATCCCTTGTAGATCTCTCCGTTGTCGCCCATGACCGGATCAACGAGAACAAGCGTGTCTTTCTTTTTGAAATTATCGATAAAGGAGCCGATAAAATCTGCCTGTTTCGGATGTGCTATGTATCCGCTGTATATGCCGTCAAAATTAGCTTGGCAAAGATTCCACATTTTTATATAATTATCGAGATACTCCGTAAGATCGATGCAGGAGTAATCCGGAAAGCCGGTCTGATTTGTAAGTACCGCTGTAGGTACAGCGCATGACTGAATGCCGCATACGGATAATATCGGTATGGCCACACCCAGCGAACATCGTCCGAAGCCGGACAGATCATTTATAACAGCAGCTTTTGCCACTAAAGGATCACCTTCTTATTTTTTTCTTTACTTATTATACATAAAAACTGTGCATCTTGAAATAGTCAGTTTGAATAATATTTAAGGGGACACTTCTGAAATCAGTTCTTAGGGAAACGCCGATTTATTCATAAATCAGCGTGGGGTTCGGGGTGAAGCCCCGCAATCTCCCCGCCCCGGCAATCCGGCTTAATCAGTGTTTTCTTAGCTTTATTCCTTTAATTAAATTACTTAAATCGTATATTAAAAACTGATTAATTTACTGATGAAATATTGAAAATTCTATTGACAACGATTACATGCTGTGGTATAATACTGAACAGAGGGCTGAAAACGATTACTGATGTGATGATCTGACAGGAAAACGACGGATCATTATGACACGTTACGTCAGTAAGGGTTCAGGTATATTGTAAGGCACTGCAGGCAGTCATGCGACAGATATCATCTTTCTGGAGGGGGAGGCGATATCTTTGTGAACTGCGGTGGTGGATCAGTGAAAGGATGTGCTTTCATGCATAGGACGTCAAAATGTATCTCTTCATTTGCACTCGTAACTGCCATGATCGGAACAGTTATCGCAGGAGGATTTAACAGATCATACCTCGGTACTGCAGAGGCAGCGGAAAGTCAGAGCTACAGATTTGATAATGTTGAAATAGCCGGCGGCGGCGGATTTGTACCGGGTATCATATACAATCCGACCGAGGAAGGCCTTGTTTATCTGAGAACGGACATGGGTGGTGCGTACATCAGAAACAAGGAGACTCTTGAATGGGAGCCGATAACTGACTGGGTATCACCGGATGAATGGAATCTTCTCGGAATCGAAAGCCTTGCTACAGATCCGGTGGATACGAACAGGGT
>CADAPI010000016.1 GCA_902789705.1 uncultured Ruminococcus sp. | reverse complement strand
CATAAATTGTACTGAATGTGTAATCACACGCATTCAGATAAAAAACCGGTGTTTCCTTAACAGCATCAACAAAATAATATTTATCTATTCCATATACATATTTATCCGAAATATATTTAAATTTAGTTTTTTCTTCATCTAAAACCTTTGCTGTGGTCAATACATTTGGTATGTAATAACTGGTGGTTTCATTGATATCTTTTTCTATCGGTTCTACAGGCAAAAATTGAATGCAGTTGTATTTTTCTGATATTTTCTCCTTTGCGTATTCATCACAAATAAATAATGAACCAAATGAAGAAAAAGAAGTGACATTTTTTAAAGGAAGTATATCTCTCCTCTTTTTCCCGCAAGTAAACGTTACTTTTAGGCCCGGCCAGTCGTTCACATAATTTTTATCATGGAAATTATAAAGGCATTGTTTGTTTTGCTGTCCATCGCCAACATCAAAGCAAAGTCTTCCACTGTAATCGCCATCCAGTTTCCATACTTTCATCTTATTATCCTCCTAGTCTAAAGTTTCTTTATTTTGTATTTTCAATTTTCCATTTAACAGTTGAATTCTGATATCATTAAGAACATTACATATTTCTTTCTGCTTTTTGTCATCGTCCCAATCGGTTCGCCCGCTTATTCTTCTGTCCACTGCGTCCAGCGTATCATTTACATATTTGTAATAATTATTCGAATGCCCACCGAAATGATTAGCTTCATTGATAACCCAACTGTAATCTTTAGTTTTACTACCACCTGGAAGCAAGACCCCATTACACGCGGAATCTATATCAATTTTATATTTATTTAAAATTTCGACTGCTTCTTTGGCTTCAGGATCTCCCTTGGCAACTATATGATGTGCACAGTGACAATAACCTGTATCTTTTATTCCATGCGCCTTACGGTGCGGTTATAAAACGTGCTGTCTTTTCGGGCAGCTCGTTTTTTCTATAGCAGTCTTCGGCCCGAAGGGGGTGAAGACTACCTTTTCAATCGTCAGATCACTCATATCTCAAATGCTTTCTTAAATATCCAGCCTTCTATGTGATTGTCTTCGACGAACTTTTTGAAGGTTTCGTCGGCGAAAGTAAGAGATTTAGGGTAATTAAATTTGAATACAGAATACAATACCGCATCTTCAGATACTACATATGAATCTCTGGAATCAAAATTAAGAACAGATTTTTCTTCATCAAAGCCTTCTGTAAATTTTCTGAAAAACAAAAGATAAAAGTTCTTATCCGATTCTGAATCCATTACCTCTATTTCTTTAAAGTCAAAATACTCAGCGTAATATTTTTCAAGAAGTTTCTTTACTTTTTCATCGACAGCAAAACTATCACCGCACCCCCAGAAATGCATGATATTTTTAAGAGGAAGATACTTATTCCGCACTTCGCTGTTTACACTAACATTTATAACTACTGAATCATCAAGCAATTCTCCATTATAATATTGCTTTTTGAATTTTAAAGAATTTGCATTTTCCAGGTAACATGATTTGTAATTCAGATTACTTCCTAAAAGATAATATTTCATTCGGATTCCTTCTCAATGACATATAGCTTACTTCTTCAGATTCTATTATAACATTTTTCGCTATAATATATCCACTGACATGAACATTATTTCCTGTAAGTTTTACTGTTCCGTTTGGTGCATATAAATGGTTGCACCTGCGGTGCGATTATAAAACGAGCTGCCTTTTCGGGCAGCTCGTTTTTTCTATAGCAGTCTTCAGACCGAAGGGGTGAAGACTACCTTTTCAATCGTCTGATTCAATAGTTAAACCTGATAATCACAGAATAAAAGAAAACTTCCTGCCATCAAAAGCATTTCCTGTTCCGTATTTTTCTTCTCTTTTTGAAAAGGCAAACAAAGCTATATCCGGAGGATCGATATTTTTTTCGATAAGAACATCTAATATAGCTGATATCTTTTCTGGTAATATTCCCTTTCTGTCATCTACCACAGTATAGGCAAAATTCTCTTCCATATCACATATATTCTCCAGTACAAAGCCTATATTTTCATCAACATCCTTGTATAAATCTTCGTAATAATCATATTCTTCCAGTGTGACAATCGAAAAGCGGTCATCAAATCTGTTGTTTTCAAAAATACTATCAGGAAGTATCTCACATGTTTTTTCATCCCATACGTCAATAGGCACTGACCCGTCTGTTATCGTCCACAAATGTTCAACCAGTCTTCTCCAGTCTTTTTCAGGATATAATTTTAAAATGTATTTTTCAAAACACATTAATGAATATGCCACACATCCTCTAAGAGATATACGTCCGATTAACTTGTAAATATTTTCTTTATCCAAGATCTTTCACCTTCAATATATTAATTAATCCAACCTGAGACATTTATTTTTACCTTTCCTTTAAAAGCATATCTTTTGAAAATCACGAGATCACGTCCTTTCCGCAAATTCGTCAATTTTAAAATGCTGTTTTACCGCATTTTCGTTAATTTCAGTGCACCTAAAAGAAAGAACCAATCATAAAACGTCAAAATAAGTCGCAAAAAGCGACTCGTTTTTCTATAGCAGTCTTCGGCCCGCAGGGGTGAAGACTTCCTTATCAGACCCAACCGCGACTACATTTATTATTTCATTTTAACAGTAACAGAAAATCTGCCTTCATTTAAACCAATACCCATTTTATATCTGTGAGTTTCAATAATATTCGAAACTATGGCAAGCCCTACACCGCTGCCGTTTCGTCCTGAACGTTCACTGGTTCCGCGTACAAACGGTTCACGGAGCCTGTCAATATCCGTTGTTATCTTTCCTGTAAAATCATTGGTAACGGTAAAACATTTAGGTTCAAACTTAATATCGATACTTCCGTTTTCGTCTGTATATTTCACCGCATTGGAAATAAGGTTTTCCAGAAGCTGATTTATCATTTTTCTGTCAGCTTTAACGCTGGAATTTCCGGTTATGTTTACAGTAACGCGGCGTTCTGATGCCGGTACTTCGTATTTTTTTATTATCTCCTCTGCCATCGGACGAAGTTCGAATTTCTCAAACTCCGGAGCTTTGCTGTTGTTTTCCGATCTTGAAAGCTCAAGTGCGTCGTTTATGATCTTTTCAGTATATTTCGCATTTTCGATGATGGCATCTTCGTAAAATTCACGTTTTTCCGGATCAACATTCTCCTTCAGATTTTCCGCACAGCCTGAAATAATAGTAAGCGGTGTCTTAAGATCATGTGAAAGACTGTTGATCACAGACCTTCTGTATTCATCTTTAAAATCGATTTTCTTCTTCTGGAAGGTGAGAGCAAGAGAAACAGAAAAGGCTGAAAAAAAAAGAACAATATCCACCGGGAAAATATACTTGAAAAAGTACATGTAGTAATTAACTCTCATCACCGTAAAAACCGTTACATTCCGTCCGTCAACATTCTTTCCGGTACTAATGTTGTAATACTTCATTCCGAAAATACTGCTGTCTTCAAGATTTCCTCGCTTTGCCGGAAAATTCAGGGTTTCGGTTACTTTTTCAATATCCTCTTTATATTTTCCAGAGTCCTCCAGATATGAAGCCAGAACCTTGTTATCCGGAAGGGTAAATTCATCGCAGGCAATTATCTCGTTTGTTTTACCGTCAAGTACAAGTGCGGTTTTTTCAATTCCCGAATGTCCGTAATCATATCCCGGATAATAAAGCATAAATGCCTGATTATAATCCGGATCATATTCCAGCTGTTCAACAAGATTAACATGAGCTATGGAATCGTTTGATCTGAAATACGGTATTTTAAATTTCAGAAACACGGCGTAGATAACGCAGTGCGCAATAAAAGCAACAAGGAACGGAATGATAAGCCTTTTAAAAAGTATCTTTCCGAAACGTTCTTTTTGATATCGTCCTTTCATCTGTATTCTCCTTAATCCGTGATCTTATAACCTTTACCGATTATTGTTTTTATCTGTTTGCCGGATGCGCCCAGAGCTTTTCTTAATTTTCTTATATGATTGTCAACGATACGGTCGTTACCGAAGAAATCTCTTCCCCATACAACGTCAAGTATCATATCACGGTTGATAAGCTGACCTTTGTTCTTTATCAGATACCGAAGGATCTCGAATTCCTTTAACGCCAGTGTGACCTCTTTTCCGTCAGAGTAAGCCTGATGCGAAAGCGTGTCGATGGTTATGCTGCCGCACACAAGTTCGTTTTTAACAACATTACCTGCCGCTCTTTTCATAAGCGCATTGCTTTTGGCAAAGAGTTCTGCCAGAGAAAATGGTTTTGTAACGTAATCGTCACATCCGATGTCATAACCGAAAAGCTTGTCTTCCTCTCTGGTCCTCGCAGTAATGAATATTACCGGAACACTGCTTTTCTCTCTGAGTGATCTGCAGACTGAAAAACCGTCAATATCAGGGAGCATAACATCGAGAAGAATAAGGTCGTATGTATTTCCGTTTATCATCTCCATTGCAGATATACCGTCTTCAGCTCTGAATATCTGCATCTCGCCGCCGCTTTTCGAAACGAAGTAATCTTCAGTAAGCTGACCGATAACCGGATCGTCTTCAACTATAAGAACTCTGTGAGTCATTCTTTCACCTCTCTCTGATGCTATGTTATCACTCTGATGTATCCTTTGTATCTCCTGTAAGTTACAAAGTGATAAATGCTGTATTTCACGAATAAGACTTTCAAATTATACCATAACATCTTGTCTTTTTCAAGAAATCCTTATACTATAGCAGGTGTCCGTACAGGATCAGCATATTATAAAAGATATTCTTTAAACACGAAGATATGATCTTCAATATAATACGGACAAACATAAATAAAAGAATGATAAAAGGTTGATATGACAGCAAGAAGAGCATACTCTTCTGCTCCCGGTATTATTTCTTCGTAACCAGATCTTTTACGCGGAAGAAAAAATACAGCCTGTACCATACATAAAACCGAATACACAAAACAGCAGTATGCAGGACTGGAATGAGATAAATAATTTTTTCCGAGCTCAAAATAAGATGTAAAAATCATACGTACAGTATCGTTAGAATACAACTGAAACCCCAATATTCTGTCCGTAACAATCGATGCCAGGCACAAGAAAAATTCCCCAAAAGCTGATGATATCGTCCATGCCATTCCTAAAGCAAGTATTGCCGAAGAGAAATTTATGTATTTTTCCACTTTGGTTTTCATAACATCCGTTACCTCCAATAATTTTTACGGTTATTTACCGTTTTCTATATGGTATCACCCGAATGTATCCTCAGTGTCTCCTTTTTGTTACATATTACGAATACTGTGCAGTTTGCCAATTTTAATATCAAAACCAGTCCGAAAAAAATTGAAATTTCTTCGGATAGATTTTCTGCACCCTGTTTTACGCATTTTCGAATATGCATTGTTGATTTTACGTTGAAAATACATAAATTTAAAGGCGAATGCCATCTCAAAATGAAATGAGATGGTATTCGCCTTTTTTAGGGGTTTTTTTAACAGCCCCATTGATATTTAAAATTGTAATCAGATATAAAAACAGGATTAAATTTCACTAAAAACATTACGCATTATGAACTAATAATCTTGATTTGATTACAGTCAAGAATTTATCATAAGTCAAATCTTTGTCAGGCTCAACAATTTTACCGTTTATCGGATCAACTCCAACAACCCATACCGCCTGATACAATCTTTCTGCCAACAGTCTTTTACAGAAAATCATAAGTCTTTCAAAATATGAGGCATGTAAAAAAGTCTTGTCTATCGGATAAACGCTCTTTTGTGGTTCTCCGCTTTTCTTCATGCTATCATCGCACATTCTCACCACAAGAACATAACCAATAATCGGTGGCTGTGTATTAAAAGGAATCAGCGAATTTTTTATAGCATGATTAACGTCAATCGCACTGCCAAGAGACTCCTCTGATCGATTGTTTGCATTGTTTCCAAATGAACTGTTTATGCTTTTAAGTTCTACAGCAGCTAAAAGCTCTTCGCCTCCAAACGCAAGAAGATCCCAGTCTTTTGAAGGTCTGAACCATCCCGGCAGTCTTAAGCAACCATTTTTATAATAAACATCATTTTCTTCATATCCACCAGCAATGAGATCCTGCCTTATCACTTCAGCAACTGGATTCATGTGTTTTCCGCCAGTTACTTTACTTCTTTCTCCCTGATCATGGACGCCTCTTTCAACCTGTCTTGTTCCGGCTTCATCCAGATTTTTATACATCTGAAGTAAAGCATCCTTCATTTTCCTATTCATCTTAACTCTCCAATCCATATGCAACAAGTGCTGCTCGACTTGCTGCATCTCTGTCATTCTTTTCAAAAGCTATTTTTAATTCTTTTGCAGTTTCAAAAGAGATATCATCCGGACTTGGAACGTGAATCAAACGAAGGTATTGTGCCTGAAAACGTTTTGTTCCGCCTCTCATTTTAACTCCCAATGCATCTATGAATGATTCGGCAATATCACTCATTAACAAACCGCCGAGCACTTTAATATCCCATTTTTTGGATACAAGCCAATAGCAGTTATGACATGGATATCGTGAACCATCGCTATATACAGGAGCTGCATTCATAGCCATATCCGGGAAAAGCAACATGGGTTCTCCAAGTATCTGCCAGTTAATTTTATCTATTGTTCTATACCATGCATTCTGGTTTTTCTTTGCAACATGTCTGTTTGCAATATCAGACTTATGATTTTCAAAATAAAGCTGCAGTTTTGGAAAATCAGATAGATTAACCAGTGATCCGTCCTTATTCCAAGGATTAATCAGCCAGTTTGAATCAGTATTTCCACGTCGTCTCCAGTCTTTCATATTGAACATAGGAAGCATACGTTCTTTTTCCACCAGATCAGGAGATTTAACAATATATACGTCATCCTTGCCTGTAGCAAGACCTATCCCAAGCTTCACTCCTGAATCTTCAAGCGAAGGAAACTTATTCATCAAATCAAGGATATTTTTAATTTTATCTGGTTTAGAAAGCGGAATAACCATATTCCCTTTTGGATTGTTCAACATCATTGCAGAAAAATGCTGTCCGCTATAATCCTCTTTTATATCAAACAACCATCGCTTTAATTCTTTAACATCCTCACATCCAAATGAGTCTTCACAATCGGCATATTTAATTTTTCCAACTTGTTTATCAATTCGTGTAATAGCAGGATACGCAGATACTTCAGTTTCAAATGCGTCAACACCATGCATTCTGATAATTGTATCGAGATGATAATTCTTTGAAATCAAATCTCTCAACTTTTTTCCATACTGATTTTGCATCCATCTGTCTGCACAAATATAACTCAGTACTCCATCTTGGTTGCGTAGTGATTCAAGCCCTTTTTCTATAAACCCAACAAATATATCACATCCTCTGGTCATTGCAGAAAACCTGTCACAATATAATTCTCGTGCTTTTGCAGGAATATCTGTCGCCCTTAAATATGGTGGATTACCAATAACATAATCGCATGGAATGTCATCAGCCAAAAGATAATCGCCATGTGCAATCCATTTTACGGCAAGTGTATCTGCTTCAGTTATATCCATCCCATTTGAAACCAGCTTCTTAAAAACAACCGAACGTGTTATATCAGCTGATTCTTTATCCAATTCATAACCAATAATACAATTCGCTAAATTATTTTCATCAAACTTATTGTCCTTCTTTGCCGATTCAATCAGTCTGTCCAATATCTCACTGATAAACGAACCATGTCCGCACGACGGTTCAACTACTACTTTGTTCCAAAGAGGTAAATCAGAAGTGTATCCTGCAACATCCAATACAAGTTTTACAGTCCATTGTTTTGTATAGATTACTCCGTTTTTTCCAGCCATTATGTTTCCCACCTTTCTATCAAAAATTAAGTACGATCTTAATAACTCATTTATTATATTTTATCCGATTTTTATTTTACAGTCAAGGCTAATGGAAATTTTCAACAACTAAAAATGGTAATGCCAAGCCTTCAACTCGACATTGCTATTAAAAAAGTCATAAGAATAATCAGATGATTTTTCTTATAACATTAATATTTTAGTATATTCTTATCGTACTACGGGAAACAATATCATTTTTTCTCTTTCGTTAAACAAAAAAGTCATCCTTTTTAGGACTATAAAAGTGTTCATAAATATGGTAAAAAGCATGCTGTATATAATACCACTTAGTATCATCATAACTATTTCAATTATCTTATCTTTGGCAAATGAAACTATAAAAGAAAGTATTAATACAAAAACTGAAAGAAATGTTTTATAAACAATTTCATTAAAAGTTTCATTATTAATTTGATCATAGGCTGTATCTAATTGTTCGGTTCCATTAACTTCACGTTTCTTCGATAAACCATACAAAATTCCAATAACCGAAAATTGCAATCCAATATATACCGGAATTGCAATATTAATCGATTCGATTATGTCTTCACTGATTATATTTACAAAAGCACAAGTACCACCTAAAACCAACGGTACAATATCAAAACGGAAAAGAAATAGATCTGCTTATAGCCGAAAACGGAAAGCTTTATCCGGTCGAGATCAAAAAAAGTGCCGACCCGGGTAAGGCGGCACTAAAGAATTTTTCAGTTCTGTCCGCTATGCCGGAAGATACTGGCGAGGGAGCAGTTATATGTATGTCCCCGATGGTGATCCCGCTTGATGAAATGAATAAGATCGTTCCGTTAAGGGCGATATAAAAGGCTGCGCCTTACGGCGCGGTTATAAAACGAGCTGCTTTTCGGGCAGCTCGTTTTTTTCTATAGCAGTCTTCGGCCCGCAGGGGTGAAGACTTCCTTTTTACTGTTCAGGCCGTATAACAACAGACACATCACGGAAGGATTTGCTGCAGTTTACTCACGGCTGATCCGGTATGTACTCCGGTTCAGTTTCCGGTTCGAAACCTTCGCCGTAGTTAAGTCCGTAACCCCTTTCAAACCAGCACTCATCTGTACCGATCTGAGCTGTTGAAGCATACCACGGAGACGGAAGTTTTCCGGTGAAATCGGAACAGCCGCAGAGTACATCTGAGATACCCCTGCCTTCTGTACCCGGAAGATAGCACATTACCGCAGCATCCCATTCGTTATAGATCTGCGGATCTACAATGACCTGTCTGCCGGCAATGATGCAGGTAACTGTCGGCTTGCCAAGTAACTTTGCTTCTTCACATGCCTCTGTATTTCCCGGAAGAGCCAGCTCTCCGAAAAGGGACATATCTTCTGTATCGCCGTTCCACTCAGCATATGTCTGCTCGCCGATACAAAGCAGTACAACATCGGCTTTGTCTGCCTGTTCCTTATCAGTTATGACCTCAATTCCGTAGTCACCGGAATATCTTTCAAAAGCCCTCATAATAGTTGTTAAACCGGGAACGTCCTTTGACGGAGGGCCATTCCACTCCATGGTCCAGCCGCCGCACTGTGCCTGACCGTTGTCAGCTGCCGGACCTGTGATATAGACTCTGGTGCCTTTTTTAAGCGGAAGAACATTGTTCTCATTCTTAAGAAGCACAAGGCTTTCCTCAACGAGCTTTTCGGCAACCTTACGGTATTCATCCGAACCTGTTTCCGTCTGTACGGTACGGAGATCCTTCATCATAGGATCGTCAAACAGTCCTTCTTCTTTCTTTACCCTGATTATACGTGTAACAGCATCGTTGACACGTTCTTCACTGATTTCACCGCTTTTCACTGCATTGACAATGATATCCTTTGCTTCGTCAAAAGTGTTTGGCTCCATGAGCATATCGATACCTGCATTTATGCTCTTTATAACCTGTTCTTTGTAGGAAGAACCCGTGATATGCTGTATCGATTCCCAGTCGCTGACGATAAAGCCTTCAAACCCCATTTCGTCCTTCAGCTTCATGATGTACTCTTTGTTTTCGTGCATCTTTACACCGTTCAGAGATGAATGGCTTATCATAATGGTCTGAACCCCTGCGTCGATCTGAGCTTTATAAACTTTTAACAGTTCGTTTATTTCCTCTTCTGAAAGTCTTGCATCACCACGGTCAAGAAGCTTAAAAGGTTCACCCGGCTCCCCTGTTCCGTATGCGACATTGCCTTCGGCGAAGAAATGTTTGGTACATGCAACGAGTCCTCCGTCGATAAGTCCCCTTGTGTATGCAGTGCTGAGCTTTGTTATGGTTTCAGGATCAGAACCGTATGACTCGTATGTACGTCCCCAGCGCGGATCAACGGACTGGGCAACGCACGGTGAGAAGTTCCACAGCATGTGACAGAGTTTTGCCTCATCCGCTGTTATCAGACCGACCTGATAGGCGAGTTCTTCATCATTGGCTGCACCCTGACCGATATTGTGAGGAAAATATACTGCGTTGCTGCAGCAATTTACCCCGTGAACATCGTCCTGACCGTAGATATACGGTATACCGGCCTCGGAATCTATGGCTGCCTGCTGGAGCATGTCAACTATTTCTACCCATTCGTCAGACTTTATACATCCGGCTGAAGAAAGGATACTGCCGTAATCGTTTGCTTTCACATCGTCCTCAGTGAGGTTATAGAAAGCAGGCTGCACCATCTGTGCGGCTTTCTGTTCAGGCGTCAGTGATGCAACTATCTCCTCCGGTGTCATGGCAGCGTAGATCTGATACTTAGGAACATCGGACTTTACCTCAGTTTCAGCTGCCGCTCCGGAATTACTTCCGGATGATGTTTCTGCTGTTATTTCTGATGATGTATCCGGTACACTGCTCTGCTGCGAGCACGACGCAGCAGACATCACCAGTGTCAGCGCAAGTAAAAATGAAATTACCTTTCTCATGTTAATTCTCCTTTTCAAGAAATATCAGTGAAACCGCATCAGTCTATGATCCTGTCTCCGACTCTGCGGTACAGGCTGGTTCCGCTCTTCCAGTCAGTATCTTTTCCTCCCGAATACCTGACTAACAGCGTATCCTTATCGACAACGGCTGCATCCTTTACATTCGATGTAATGCCGGAACTGATCCAGTCAACTATATCATCGCAGTATCTGCCTTTCAGTTTATATCCCTTTACGCCTTTTTCCGTGATAAAATATGCATCATACGATTCGTCACCGTCTTCAGCTTCCTTTACCGCAAAGTCAAGCGTATCAGTTTTAGAAAGCGCCTTTTTTTCAAAATTGATTTTATAGACAACAGTTTTTCCGGTTTCAGATGACGGAGCAGCGCAGAAACAGTCTGAACCGCTCTTAAAGAAAAACGCTTCCGGGAAATTACCGGCCGGATGCATTTTCTCATCACCATTGAATGCCGCATCGCAAAACACCAGATCATGTGACAGACTTCCGTAAAGCAGAAGCCTGCCCTTACCGTCGGCAATGAACTCATATGAATTCACATTGGGACCAAGGCGCACCTTTTTCTTTATGTTAAATTCACTGTCTGTAATGATAAAATAAAAATCCTCATAAGTTTCATCAGGAGATTTTGATACAGTACTGCCGGCAAGCAGCTGAAGTTCTCCGTTATCTGCAGTTCTGATCTGTTTGATACAGGTCTTTATGCCCAGTCCAAGGTCAGTTTCCGCACTGATACATCCAGTCCTTTTACCTTTAAGATCTGACTCCATTAAGCAGCGTTTACCGAAGTATTCGTCTGTTTCTTCATATTCCGTTTCTGTGAACATGATCTCGTTTCCGGATAATTCTATGTTCGGGCCACGGTTATAAGGATCTAAATAAGTGTGTACTGAAAGATCGGTGACCTTTGTGCTTTTTCCTTCTGAAATACTTATCCCGTACATGTAAGGATATGAATAAGCCATTACGTCATAATCAGGCGACTTGCTTTTACACATATACCACATGCTGAAATTACCGGGCAGCTCAAATTCATAACTTGCTGTAATTTCACCTGTTTCAGGATCATGCTTCTCCAGAAGGCAGGATGATTTCCGCACAGAATGGTAGGCTAAGAGCAGTGAACCGTCTCTGCACAGTGATGAATTAAGAAGAAGGCCGTCCGAATTTTCTGAGTTCAGGTCAGCGGAACGAATCTCCTCACCTTCGGATGAATAAGTGATCAGTCTTATTTTATGTTCATTATTTCCGAAAAGAGCCAGTACGCTTCCGTCTTCCCACGGAAATAATCCCAGGAGGCCGTAGCCTTCGTTTATTACAGCCGCAGGATCAATGATCTGTTTTTCCGAAACAAGATTCAGGTTTTCATCATATATCTGATGACTGTAGCCGGTAAATTTTTCATCCGGATCATAAGCAGCTTTTCCTATAAGATAACTGCCGTCTTTCATGACTTTTACCTGAACAACATCTTCGTTTTCAGAAAGTACGATATTTCCGTTCACATCGCCGGTGCTGCGCTCTGCTCTGATAAGCCTTGGATTGATATTGGCAGTCTTGTACCTGTCGTATGCCAGAAACCACAAGTCATTCCCTTCTGCATCTACCGACAGCAGTTCGGTATCTTCTCCTATATCTTCAATTTTCACAAACTGTTCTTCACCGGTTTCAATATTGTGAAAAGTTACGCGCTTCCAGGAGTCTTTGTATGTGTTGCACCCTGAATAATAAATGTTTTCACCATCGGAAGCAATAAGTTCCGGTGTTCTTATACAGGAATCAAAGTCTTTGTCTTCCGTGAAATATCCGATCGTCTTGCTTTCCTTATACCTTTTAAGTCCGTAACACGCAGCAACTGCGGCACTGCCGACTGCCAGAGCAAGTAAAGCGGCAGCAAGGGGGAACAGTACTTTTCTTTTTAACGGAACACCTGTTTTTCTGGTTTTTTTCGTATCGTATATGATCGGAATTTTATTCGTTTCATACGAAAAAGGTTTTATTTTCTTTATTACAAGATATTCGTCGTCAATATCACCGATCGCTTTGTAAAGATCTTCCCCGGTCACGGCTTAAGCCCCCTTTCGGCAAGATGTGCACGAAGCTTTGTTTTAAGACGAGCGAGTATGACAGAAACATTGTTTTCACTCATATGAAGTTCCGATGCGATTTTTCCGACACTTTCCGTATACCAGTATCTCATTACGAACACATTGCGGTTACGTTCTGAAAGTGATGCAACAAAATCGTTCATCACTTCCGCAAGCTCATTCCCGTCAAAAGCGACGGAGGCATCTTTATCCGGAATGCACTCCGAAAGCTCATCAAGCACGACAGCGATCTGTCCGCCTCCGCGTTTTTCTGTATGTGAATATTTATACCGGTTGAAAGACAGATTCCGGACTATCCTTCCGAGAAACGCCGGAAATATACGTGGTCTGTTCGACGGTATCGAATTCCATGTCTTAAGATAAGTATCGTTCACACATTCCTTCGCGTCTTCACTGTTATGCAGTATGTTTTCTGCTATTGATCTGCAGAATGAACCGTATTTTTCAGCCGTTTCGACAAGTGCTTCCTCATTTCTTTCCCAGTAAAGCTGAATTATAGTCTGATCGTCTGTCATTGGTTTCATCCTCCCTCATATATACTGACAGCATTTTTCTCGAAATCTTTCACTGTAAATAAAAAAAATTTCAGCACTGAATTTTTCAGGTGGTTCAGTGCTGATACTGTTATCTGTTCAAAGCAACTGATCAGATATGTTTTGCTTCGTTTTTTATTCAGTTTTCCTCATCAAAAATAAACACTTCCTCAACAGTACAGCCGAAAACCCTGGCTATATCGACTGCAAGTTTAAGTGAAGGATTATAAAGTCCCTTTTCCAGCCTGATTATCGTCTCACGGCGGACACCGACCAGTTCAGCAAGTTCTCCCTGCTTCATATTTCTCGACGCACGCAGTTCCTTGAGTCTTGTTGTGAATTCAGCCATTATTATTCCACCGTTTCTTCTTCATCTTCATCATCGCCTGAAGCATCTTTGCCGTCTATTATCAGGAAAATAACTTTACCGGCAAAAGTCATCAGCGATATATAACTTGCCGCCATGAAAACTGCGTATTCACGTCTGAGAACAAATGTTTCTTTTCCTAAAATACTGAAATATATAAATACTGCTATGATGGTAGCCAGCGCTGTTATAACATATCCAAGGTTGCTGGCTAACAGTTTGTTTTTTAAAGAAAGTTCGTCATCCGGTTCCTGCTTGTATTTTGACTGTACAACTGTAATCAGAACAAACAACGCTGCAAATGAGAGCACAATCAAAAGCGAGATAGTTCCAGTCAGGTTTATTTTGTAGTCATAACCATATAAGTAATGCAGGTAATCGATCGTTCCCATCGCACCAAAATTAACGGTCATCAGAAGAGACTGTATCGCGTTGATTATCATCTGCTTTCTGACAGATATAGGTTTGCGCTTATCAACACGATAATATAAGGATCTGTATTCATTCTGAGCTTTCCTGCGTTCAGTACGACTGAGACTTTTGTCATTTGCTCTCTTTCTGAGCATATTGAGTTTCTCTGTTGTATCCATAACGGATGCCTCCTTATTTGTGATATATTTATCTCTTAAAGTGATTTATTTCTCACTTGCTGTTACAATAATATCACATCAAAATGAAGATGTCAACAGAAAAAGTGATAAATTCATCACTTTATTGAACGTGTACAAACAGAGTATATAAATACTGTGAATAAAACAGGGCAAACGACATGACATCGTTTGCCCTGTAATTATACTACATTCCGCTTCGTATCTTCAAAAAGGTTGCGCCTGCGGCGCCATTATAAAACGAGCCAAAAGCTCGTTTTTTTCAATAGCAGTCTTCGGCCCGCAGGGGTGAAGACTTCCTTTGTTTTACACCAGTATTACCACCAGTCCCTTATCCGGATTCAGCAGAACGGCCTTTGAATACTTTTCCTTGTCTCCTTCTTTTTTTACATACAGTTCATTATGCTCAAAATCATTCTGAATGCTCTCGTCCAGATACGCCCGTGAACAGAACCAGTAATAGAAATCTTCTTCCTTTACATCCGGATAATCAGAAAGGCTGTGCTCTTTATCCGGATCTGAATCTATGTCACGGCGTTCACAGCCAAGTTCCCTGTAGTGCTCCCTGCAGGCATCTATGGTATCAGCATCCGTCGTAAACATAAGGTATGACTTTGAAATATGATCAGGTATCGGCAAAACTCCAATGGTAACGAAATGATAATCCTCACAGATCTCCGGAAGCATCTCCGGCAGGAAGGTCCTGTAGCTTTCGTTGTTACTCTTTACCCCGTATATGTAGTTAGCCTTTTTAACCGTATAAAGCATTTTTGAATTTTCAAATCCCATCAGCAGAATGAACGGTAAAAATCCGCCAGCCACTACTAAAGCCGTAACCGCCCGGCATATATAAAGTGCCTTTTTATGATCACGAAGCAGCAGATTCACTATACAAAGAGCAAACCAGAAACCCAGTGAGATGCAGAATGATATAAAAGATGTACCCGGTACGATAATATAAGCCATGGACCAGAAAGGAAACAGAACAATTGCAATGATCCGGTTGATAATCCTCCACGGAAACTTCTTTTCTTCTGTAAACTCTGTCTCTGCGTATTCATCATTATAATACGGATCATTCATTGTCTCTTTCATTTTCGTTCCTCGCTATTTAAAAAGGATGCGCCTGCGGCGCAATTGTAAAACGAGCTTCCGCTCGTTTTTTCTATAGCAGTCTTCAGCCCGCAGGGGTGAAGACTAACATTTACGCAAATATTGCGACTAGGCCTCTCTTCCGGTTTAACAGAATACCTCTCGGCGAAAATTCGGAATGACTTAGAGTGGATATATATAACTCGTTGTTTTCAACATCGTTCATTATATCTTCTTTAAGTCCTACTTTTCTGCAGAACCAGTAATACACCCCGCCACTGCCCTCTCTCCAATAACTCAGATCTATCTTCTTATATTCGTCAGAATCCTCACAGCTTTCTCTGTACTCATCTATTGTTTCTGCATCAGTATAAAAGGTGAGATATGCCCGTGAAACAGTGTCCTGTACCGGAAGATTTCCGATAGTATTAAAATTATAATCCTCACAGACTTCCGGAAGTTCTTCAGGAAGCAGATAGCTGTACATGCCCGTAACTCCGTTGATGAATGCTGCTTTTTTGAGGCCGTACATAGCCGTGGTATTGTCAAACATCATCAGAAAGATTGCAGGTATATAACTTATCACTGCGAAAAAGATCCAGATACCTCTTGCAATATTCCAAACGATCTTAAATCTCTTACAGTAAGCATTGATCACACAGAAAATAAGCAGGAACAGTACAGTAATACCTAACAGCTTAGTGGTAATTAAAGAATAAAATATGAACCACAAAAAAGCCGGAATGATAAAATATAATGCCAGAGCAATCTTGTTTATATGTTTCCAGTCTGTCTTTTCATCTTCAGCTTCGTCATATTCGCCTTGTCCGTCCGTAAAATACGGATCATTCATCATATCGTCCATTCTTTGTTCCTCACTATATATCCCACTCGTTTTGTTGTCTTTTTCTTTTATTCCTTGTTATATTCCAGAATATCCCCCGGCTGGCAGTCGAGTTCCTCGCATATCTTTTCGAGGGTCGAAAATCTTATTGCCTTGGCCTTGCCGGTTTTGAGTATCGAAAGATTTGCCGGAGTTATTTCTATTTTCTCCGCAAGATCACCTGATGAGATCTTTCTTTTGGCCATCATTACATCGAGATTTACTATTATAGGCATAATTCATTCCTCCGTTTCTCAGACTGTAAAGTCGTTTTCTTCCTTGATGCTGACTGCTTCTTCGAATACATTCTTGACTACTCTGAGGATCAGTCCGATAAATCCTACTATGAATGCCGCAAGGAAGATGATCTCGAGGAATGTAAGGATGCCCCATACTGCAAGAAGTGCAGCAACTGCGAAGCAGCACCATGAGATGATCCTGAGGTTCTTTACGTTTTCCGGAACAAATATTTTCTTCTTTGAAATGTTATTGAGCAGCATAAAGAGAAATACCAGAAGAGCACAGCAGAATGCTATAACGGTAAATCCCAGAACGCATGAGCCCACATGACCGAACGGTCTGTAGTAATATTCCTCGATCATGCCGATACACTGAGAAAACCACCCTACCGAACTGACCGCCATGACCAGAGTCAGAATAATGAGCCCCTTTGATAATAAAACTGACATTTCCTTATTCCACATAAATAATACCGCCTTTCAGAAATTATAATTTACATACAGAAAATACTGAAAGATCACTGCCGCACTGCTGATCAGTCAATGCAGCATGTGCTTTCCTTATGTTTTAATTATAGCACAGCTATTTTCGTTTGTCAACACTTTTTTATCGTTTTTCGATATATTTTTATTATCGAATAATAAACGAAACAGGCGGGCAAAACTTTTTCAGTTCTGTCCGCCTGTTGTTTTCAAAGTTATCCTATTTATACTCCGGTCTCACATAACCGAGAAGAATGTAATCTCCGGCTGCCACCATCTGATCCCAGGTGTAGTTGCTCCACCAGTTGGTGACATCGTAATTCGTCCATGTTCCGTTTATATATATCTGGTTCCAGTAATGATCGCCCGATCCGTGTGTGGCATGAACTACACGGCACTGATAACCGGCCTGTTCGAGAAGGATATCCATCTGCGCTGCCATATAGTAACATACGGAATAGTAGTTGTGCATCGCATAGTCGGCAAAGTAGGTCCAGCCTTTCTCCTCGAGTTCCTCAAGAGTCTTCGTCTTTTCCATGTACTTGTAAGCCGAATCTGATATGCAGAACTTATATATGTCATCCACCGATGTTCCCTTTTCCTTCAGCACTGACTGGCAGCTGTCAAGGAGTTTAAGAAGCACGTCGTTCGTAACAGGATAGGTCTTTCCTGACGGTTCAAGATGATACCATGCATCATTTTTTCTGTAGTTTGATCCGATGCGGCGTAGATTTCCGCCGAAGCCCATCGATTCAAAACGGCCGAAGAAACCTTCTGATGCCGCCAGCTTTCTGACTGCATCTGCCCTGCTTCCGCCTTCTGAAAGAAGAGTTTTGTAAATGTTCTTTTCGTCGTCGGACGGAGCACGGTCAAGAAGTCCGGTAAAAAGTGCGTTTACAAACTCATCTTCGCTCATTTCCGCCGAAGTGACATCATCATATTCCGCGACTTCAAATGCTGTTTCCTGGAAAGTTTTCTTTCCGTCCTTTATATCCATAACAAGTTCATTGAGCTTCATTCCGTCGGCCGGTTTACCTGTCAGACTTACAAGTATCGGAGCGACCGCCCTTGTTATACTGTCGTTTACATCACGCGGTTCTGCAAGAGCTACTTCACCCGGCGCCATACCTGATTCGGAGCAGAGCTTTTTAAACTCATCTGAAGCAGCAAAACCGTGAAGCACATAGGTACGGCTGAAAAGTTTTATACGTCCGCACCAGTTTTTATAACCCTGCTCATCCGGTTCACGTCCGAGAAGTGCTCTGTACATAAGCGTTACATACTCTTCATCGGAAAGCGAGTCCTGATCAAAGTCAGGGCGCTTTGCAAGCTGAAGGAAAAGTCCTGACGCTGAAATATCGCCGCTTTCAAGCTGTTTTGCATAATCCTCCGCTACCGCAGGATCAGGATCCTTCCCAAGCATGTTCCTGTACAGCCCGTAAACAAATTTTCCTGCAGCAGTTTCAGGTTCGGTCACAGGGTTGATAATATTGTACTTGTAACGCATCAGGTCAAGCACATTTATCTCACCGTCACCGTTGACATCGCTTCCTTCAGCCGGACTCTGCCAGAGAAGAACGACATCCTTGACTGCATCTGCACTGCTTTTTCCGGAACTTTCGGCAGCGGATGCCGGAACGGCAGCAGAAAGTACAGCGACAGAAGAGATCAGTGCCGCAATACTCATTTTTATACCGTTTTTCATAGATACCCTCCGTTTCAATATGTTTTATCCGAATTATTTCTTTGATTATATCATTTTTCATGAACTAATACAAGCAGGAAAATGCCGTATTGAAAAATCCGTGCAAATCATGTATAATAGATTATGTATGTATAAACAAACGTCCCGATCAGCATTTTCCTGATCATTCAAGAGGTGTAAATATTTATTATGAAAAAAAGCTATATTCTCGCGGTCTGCGCAGCACTGGCTTCCACTGTACTTGCCGGATGCGGTCCTGCTGACGAAAACACAGACGTACTGAAGCCTGATCTCACCGAAGCGGTAACAGAGGCTGAAACCACCGAAGAAACTGCTGCAGAAACTACCGCTGCAGAAACTTCAGAAGCAGTAAGTGAAACAACCACCGCAGAAACCACAGTCGTTTCTGAAACTACAACTGCCGAAGAAACTACTGCCGCAGAGGAAACCAAAGCTGCAGAAACAGAAAAGCAGGAAGAAAAAGCTCCTGAAAACAACGGCGGCAGTGAGAACCAGGGCGGAGACAATAAACCTTCAGACGGCGAACCACAGAGCGGAAGCTTTGGTGATGACGACCTTACATTCACATTCGGCGGAAGCTCCGTAACTGTTGGCAAGGATCTTTCAGCATTCAAGGCAGCAGTTGCTCCTTCATCAGAGGACACTGCACCAAGCTGTCTCGGCAACGGAGAAGACAGCATATGCACTTTCGACCATTTCACGATCAACGGATACACTGAAAACGGCCAGTGCATAGCAACAGCCATCGACCTTACCGATTCTGAAGTATCCACTTCAAAGGGCATAAAGCTCGGTTCATCAAAAGCTGACGTTATAAAGGCATACGGAACAGGATATACTGAACGCGGTTCTGAAATAGTCTACGTTTCCGGAAAAAGCGAGCTTGCATTCAGAATAAGCGGCGACGAAGTAAAGGGCATCAGCTATAATTTCAGCATACTATAATAGTACTGGAAGATATTTTGCATTTACCCTTGAAATAATCCCCGCAAAATGTTATTATATTTAATATAGTTTAATTTGCTTTATTTTAATTATTTTAAAGGAGAATTATCCAATGAACTACGGCTACTTTGACCTTGAAAACAAGGAATATGTTATAACAAGACCAGACACTCCGGCTCCGTGGGTAAACTATCTCGGTTCACCTGAATACGGCGCTATTATCTCAAACAACGCAGCAGGATACAGCTTCGTTAAGTCAGGCGCAAACGGAAGAATCTCACGTTTCAGATTCAACTCAATGATGGCTCTTCCGGGAAGATATATCTACATCAGAGACAATGACTCAAAAGACTACTGGTCAGCTTCATGGCAGCCTGTAGGCAAGTCTCTCGATGAATACAAGACAAAGACAGTTCACGGTACTGCCTACACAGTTATTTCATCTGAATATGCAAAGATTGCTTCAGAAGTAACATACTACGTTCCGCTCGGCAAGACATACGAAGTATGGAACACAAAGATCACAAACACTGACTCAAAGCCAAGAAATCTTTCTGCTTTCGGCTTTATCGAGTTCACAAATGAAAACAACTACGAACAGGATCAGGTAAATCTTCAGTACTCACTGTTCATTTCAAGAACAAGCTTTGAAAAGAACAAGATCCTCCAGCACCTCAACGAAAATGAAAAGAAGGACGCTACAGGTTCAAACCACAAGGAACGTTTCTTCGGCATGGTCGGTGCTGATATCACAGGATACTGCGGTAACTTCGACAACTTCATCGGTTCATACAGAACTTATTCAAATCCTATAGCAGTTGAAAACGGCAAGTGCGACGGCACAATGAACTTCAACTCAAACTCATGCGGTGCTCTCCAGTCAGACATCACACTTGCTCCTGGTCAGTCTGTTACACTCACATACATCCTCGGCCAGAACGACGACGTAAAGGCATCTGCAATTATCGACAGATACAACGACAGAACACTCGCTGACAAGGAAGTAGCAGAACTCAAGGAATACTGGCACAAGAAGCTCAACAACTTCCAGGTAAAGACACCAAGCGAAGAGTTCAACAACATGATCAACGTATGGAACTCATACCAGTGCTTCATCACATTCATCTGGTCAAGAGCTGCTTCATTCATCTACTGCGGTCTCAGAAACGGCTACGGCTACAGAGATACAGTTCAGGACATTCAGGGTATCATCCATCTCGATCCTGAAATGGCTGCTGAAAAGATCCGTTTCATGATCTCAGCACAGGTAGACAACGGCGGCGGACTCCCGCTCGTTAAGTTTGACCACAACGCAGGTCACGAAGACACACCTGATGATCCTTCATACGTAAAGGCAACAGGCCATCCTTCATACAGAGCAGACGATGCACTCTGGCTCTTCCCTACAATTGAAAAGTACATCGGAGAAAGCGGAAACATCGCATTCCTCGATGAAGTTATCGTATATGCAAACGGCGGCGAAGACACAGTTTACGACCACCTCAAGAGAGCTATCAAGTTCTCAATGGATCACATGGGCGACCACAGCATGCCTGCAGGTCTCCACGCTGACTGGAACGACTGCTTAAGACTCGGCGCAAAGGGCGAAAGCACATTCGTTGCATTCCAGCTCTACTACGCTATCAACGTTCTCAGAAGATACGCTGAAAGAAAGAACGACGCTGAATACATCAAGTACCTCGACAAGATCCAGGCTGATCTCGCTGCTTCACTCGACAAGTGCTGGGATGACGACAGATTCATCAGAGGTATCCGTGAAGACGGAACTATCGTTGGTGCAAAGAAAGATCCTGAAGCAAACATGTGGCTCAATCCGCAGAGCTGGGGTATCATTTCAGGCTTCTCATCAAAGGAAAGAGCTGAAAAGTCAATGCAGACTGTTGAAGAACAGTTAAGCACTCCTTACGGCATC
>CADAPI010000015.1 GCA_902789705.1 uncultured Ruminococcus sp. | reverse complement strand
TCCCGGATTTTCAATAAGGCAGCCGGTTTTAAGGATACCGCCGCCACCGGAATGCTTAATTATATCCCCGCCGTCAGGACGCACAAGTCCCGCAAGCATCTTCATGCAGGTAGTTTTTCCGGCACCGTTTTTCCCGATAAGGCCGTATATTTCGCCCTTTTTCACATGAAGCGAAACCTTATCCACAGCTGCTTTGCCCCTGTAGTTTTTTGTAAGTTCGTTTGTTTCTATAAAATGATCCATAGTAATCTCCCCTAATCGCCTTAAAATCCACAAAACTCCTGATACTTATCTAAAACATGTGAATATAAAGTCTCTTTGTTAATACAATGTTTATCGTTCTTTCTGATCATATCGTCTTCTTCATACATCTCGAGTAACATATATATATCATCCAATATATTGTATTGATCAGTACCTAACTCTAAAAATAATGATTCTCTGCTATTATCCATCAGATTGTCATACTCATTTCTAAATTTCAATATATTTTCATCAGACATTTCAGCAGAAATAAAATCATTTATGAGTTTGATAATTATATTCTTATTCACTTTATAATGCTCCCGCAATGAGTTACTTAACAGATATATGATTTGTCGTGAAATCAAAGCACTTTAATACCATCTTCAATGTATTTATTATAATATTAAAAATGATATTTTTCAACATAAATCACTCTAATTATCTGACCATTTCCTTATTTAGCTTGTAGTAATATCCATTCTGTGCTATAATATATTACAAATTAAAGTAAAGGAATGAATCAGAATGAAACTTACAGTACTGTTTCCGGGAATAGGATATCACTCGGACAAACCGCTGTTTTACTACACCAAAAAGGTACTGAAGGCAGCCGGATATGAGATAAAAGAGGTCAGATACACAGATCTTCCGCACGTTACACGCGGTGACAGAGAATCAATGAGCCGTGCATACGGAATGGCACACGATCAGGTGTGGGCTGAACTGGAAGGAACAGATTTTTCACAGTATGAAAAGGTCGTTTTCGCAGGCAAAAGTCTCGGCTCTGTTCTCGCGGCTGAGTACACATCCGCTCATGAACTGAAAGATGTTTACCACATATCCATGACACCGGTGGAAGACACTCTGAAACTTCTCGGAGGATGCAAAGGTGCCATATTCCACGGTCTTGCAGATCCATGGCTCGATTCATCTGTTATGAACGAATACATGAGCACACTGGGGAATGACTATACACTCTACACCTACGAGAATGCCAACCATTCACTCGAAACCGGTGATGCATTAACTGATCTCTCTATTATGCAGAGCTTTGTAAAAACGCTTACAGAGCTGATATGAAATAAAACGTGCGCCGGCGGCGCATTATCAGAAAAGGCAGGCCGAACGGCCTGCCTTTTTTGTGTTATACTTAACAAAAATCTTATGCACTCTTCTTTGCCTTCTGCATTGAAACCCAGAGGCTTGGTGCGAGGCAGAGTGATGAATATGTACCAACGATCATACCAACGCTTATCGGGATCGAGAAGCTGAGGATTGATGTTACGCCGCGCATATATGCAACGATCGAAATGATGATCATTGTAGCAACAGTTGTGATCGTTGTTCTGAATGAACGTGTCATTGACTGTGTTGTGCTTATATTAACAAGATCGTGGATCTCTGCTGACGGCATGAGCTTTCTGTTTTCTCTGATTCTGTCGTAAACAACGATTGTATCGTTGATAGAGCTGCCGAGGATTGTAAGAACAACGGCAATGAAGTTTGAGTTGATCTGGAATCCCATGAGAACGAAAGCAGCGTATGTAACTACGATATCGTGGAGAAGTGCAAGAACTGCACAGATACCTGATGACCAGCCGCTCATTCTCTTGAATCGGAGTGAGATGTAGAGGATGAGAACAACAGCTGAGAAGATAACGGCTACGATACACTTGATGAAGAAGTTGCGTCCTGATGAAGCTGCAACGTCTGTTGAGTCAAGGATCTGGAGGTCGTTATCCTTGTATGCTTCCTGAAGAGCAGAAGTAAGTGCTGTCTGCTTTTCAGCAGTAAAACCTTCATTTGAAACGAAAGAAATTGAAAGCTTCTTTCTGTCGCTCTGGAACATTTCACCCTGCTGAACAGTTACGTTTGCACCGGTGAGTTCTTCTACCTTCTTTTCTGCATCTGCATCGTTTATATCGCCTGCAAATGAGTATGTGATCATTGTACCGCCCTTGAACTCGATAGCAACGTCAGCGCCGAGGAATGTTACCACAACGGCTAAAACGATGAGTGCGAGCGAGATGATGTAGAATATCTTTCTGTGTCCGGTAATATCGAGGCGTTTGATATCTGCACCTGTTCCGGAATTAGCTGATTTTTGTGTCTTACTCATTTTTCAGGACCTCCGTAAAGCTTTCTGTTCTTGAAGATGCTGAACTTTGAAAGTGAGCCGAGCATAAGTCTTGAAGCCCATACACCCATAACGAAGTTAAGGATAGCACCGACAGTAAGAGTGAAACCGAATGAATAGATGGTACCTTCAGTAGTTGTACCGAACCATCTGAAGATGAAGCTGAGCATTTTTGCAAAGAGGCTGTCCGGAACACCGAAAGCACCCATGAGAATGATAGCGATGAGGATGAGTGTGAGGTTTCCGTCGAAGATAGCTGAGAACGCTCTCTTGTAACCTGCTTCAAGAGCAGTGTTGAGCTTCTTGCCTGAACGGAGTTCTTCCTTGATACGCTCTGCTGTGATGATATTTGCGTCAACGCCCATACCAACTGAAAGAATGATACCTGCAATACCAGGTATAGTAAGTGTTGAGCTGTTCATGAAGCTGAAGTAACCGGAAACAGCTGCAAGAGTGCATGTTACCTGACCGATAAGACCGATAACTGCAACGAAACCCGGAAGTCTGTAAAGAACGATCATATAGAGAGCGATAAACGCAAATGCGATAAGGCCGCCGAAGATCATTGCCTTAAGAGCACCTGAACCGAGTGTAGGTGAAATAGTTGAGAAGCTTGATGTTGTAAGTGAGAACGGAAGAGCACCTGAATTGATCTTGTCTGCAAGAGCCTTGGCGTCTTCATATGTTTCAAAGCTTCCTGAAATGATAGCCTTGCCTGTTGTGATGTGAGCCTGTACTGTAGGAGCAGAAATAAGAGTGTTATCCATCCAGATGGAGATCTGTCCCTTGCTCTCTGAAAGTCTGCCTGTAGCTTCAGAGAATTTTTCAGCACCCTCAGGCTTGAGTTCGAGTGAAACAACGTATTCGTAGCTGCCGTCATCTTTAGGCTGGTAGCCTGCTCTTGCGTTGTCTACGTCATCACCGTTGAGAACGAGTGTACCAGTCGGAACTGTTTCGCCGTTTTCATTTGTTGATGAATCAGTACCCTCACGGAATGTGAGCATCGCTGTACCGCCGAGTTCCTTAACGGCTGCTTCAGGATCGAAGTCTGATTCTGATGACTGCCAAGGGAAACGAACGATGATACGGTCATTGTTGTTGTCAACGTAAACGTTGCTGTCAGTAATACCGAGTGATGCGAGACGCACCTTCATTACTTCCTTTACGGAATCGAGCTGTTCCTCTGAGGCATCAAATCCGTCAGCAGGTGTAAAAGTAACGTCAACACCGCCCTGGATGTCTATACCGAGTCTTATGTCCGATACATCTTTAATGTGTGTTGTTGAAATATCACCGTACTGGTATTTCACACCGAATATCGCGGTGTAGGAAAAAGCGATGATAAGCAGGAACACAATAAAGAATACGGGCTTTTTAATATTCTTCACTTTTTTTCCTCCGTTTGATTGTATTTAATGGAATGCTGTGACAAAACAGCATTGAATGCAGGATCAGACGTTGATCTCTGCAGTTTCTCCTGTTTCGTCTGAATGTGCGTCAAGCACTGGCTTTACACATGTTTCGATAAACTCTGTAACCTGTTCAGAACTGCGGCCTGTGAAGTTTTCAGGCTTAAGTATAGCGTCGAGCTCTTCCTTTGTGATCATGAACATTTCGTCCTTAAGGATCATGTCACAGAGATCGTTTTCGAGACCTTCTTCCTTGACATGCTTACCAGCGATCATTGAATATTCACGGATTCTTTCGTGGAGAGTCTGTCTGTCGCCGCCCTTCTTAACTGCGTTCATCATGATGTTTTCAGTAGCCATGAAAGGAAGTTCAGCCATGATTCTGCGGCGGATCATCTTAGGGTAAACAACCAGTGAGCTTGTTACGTTGATGAGGATGTTGAGAATAGCGTCTGCTGCAAGGAAACCTTCAGCTACTGAGATTCTCTTGTTTGCACTGTCATCAAGTGTTCTTTCGAACCACTGTGTACCTGCTGTGAATGCAGGGTTTAAGCTGTCTATCATAAGGTAACGTGCAAGAGAAGTGATTCTTTCGCAGCGCATAGGATTTCTCTTGTAAGCCATTGCTGAAGAGCCGATCTGTCCCTTTTCGAATGGTTCTTCCATTTCCTTAAAGCTCTGGAGGATACGCATGTCATTTGAGAACTTGCTTGCAGACTGAGCGAGTCCGCTGAGTGTTGCGATGATCTGTGAATCGACCTTTCTTGAATAAGTCTGACCTGAAACAGGAACAACACCATCGAATCCCATTTCTTCAGCGATCATTGCCTCAAGCTTCTTGATCTTTGAAGAATCGCCTTCAAAAAGCTCAACGAATGAAGCCTGTGTACCTGTTGTACCCTTTGACCCTAAAAGCTTTAAGTTCTTTATTCTGTACTCGATCTCTTCGAGATCCATGAGGAATTCATTGATCCAGAGAGTTGCACGCTTGCCGACTGTTGTAAGCTGTGCAGGCTGAAGATGTGTATATGCAAGCGCAGGCATATCCTTGTATTCATCAGCGAACTTTGAAAGCTGTGAAATAACGGTCACGAGCTTCTTGTGAACTATTTTAAGCGCATCGCGCATAATGATCACGTCTGTGTTGTCGCCTACATAGCATGAAGTTGCTCCAAGATGGATGATACCCTTAGCTTCCGGACATACAAGACCGTAAGCATAAACGTGTGACATTACATCGTGACGGCATACCTTTTCACGTTCCTTTGCTGCCGCATAGTCGATGTTGTCGATGTTTGCCTCGAGTTCCGCAACCTGCTTTTCAGTAACAGGAAGACCAAGCTTCATTTCAGCTCTTGCAAGAGCCACCCAGAGTTTTCTCCAGGTTGTGAATTTCTTGTCTGCGGAAAAAACGAACTGCATTTCCTTGCTTGCATAACGCGTGCAGAACGGACTTTCATAACTGTTAGTCATCAGAAAAACTCCTTTATTATTTTAAGAATTTATTTTTACATTAGTATTTTAATTGTATCATATCCGCACTGATTAATCAAGGTTTTCACGTCATAATTTTTCGACATACGGGCAAACTTCCGTTTTTCACATTTGTCCACACGCTGTATTGTTGAAAAGTTAAAAATTATGTTGAAAACCCGCATCAGTAATTTTTCGACATAATACGTTTAAGCTTAAGAAGATCCGAAGCATTTACGGCTCCGTCGCAGTCCAGATCTCCTCTCTTTATTGCATCTCCGTCTGCCGCTCCCAATGTCAGGATCACCTTCACAAGGTTTGTAATATCGGCCGTGTTTATTATTCCGTTTCCGTCCGTATCGCCGTAAATGATCCCGTCAGTAAGATCTTCAGCAAGCTTCGGTATTTTGTCCGTTATGAAATTCTCATCGAGCACATCGTCAAATCCTGCTGATTCAAGTGCATTCGCAAAACCGGTCCCGTCGTATATCGAGATATGGGATATATCTGTATACATCTCAGCGGCCCTGTCAAAATCCCTGTACATAACAGTCCAGAGATCGATGGCTGCAAGCGCCGAGACTGCGTAGCTTATGTAATAACCCGGCATCTGGAAAAAGTGTGCTATCTCACAGAACGAAACATTATAGAGCTTGTACTTTTCAGCCAGCTCGTGATATTTGTCCACTACGTCTTCAGGAGTCATGCTGTCCGCATGTTCAAAAACGTAGTTCTCAAATTCGTTGCCCTGAAATCCGCCGGCGATGGCAACAAGAAGCGAAGCCGCTTCAGTCAGGCGAAGATATTCATCGTTCACACCGTAGATGGAGTCGTAAAAATCTGTGTAGAGCACCTCAAGGCCCTGAGACTGTACCTCCGCGATGTCAAGATTGCTTCCGTGTATGTAGAGATAAGGCGTGGTATCCTGACGCAGCGCATTAAAATGTCCGAATTCATGCGCAGTCGTGGAAAAATCCTTGCTTTCGCCCCTGATATACTGATAAATGACAGCCGCTTCGATATAATTGAGCTTGGTGGTGTACGAGGTGGTGTCACTGTTCCCGCTGCCTGTTTTATAAAGACCGCGTTCAGCAACCATGCCGGCAGATTCGCGGAGATCATCCGAGACCCTGTAGGCAAACTGCGACACTACGTCAAAGTTGTCGTCAAACTTTTTTTCTCCTGCTTCCTTAACATATACCTTTGCCGCACGGCCTGTGATCTTCTGAAATGCATCGCTTAATTTTTCTGCAGCCGCATCGTTAAGCTTCGCAATGTCATCCGCGGTATAATCCCTGCAGTAGAGCTGGTAGGCATAGTCGATGTAACTGCAGTTTTCTGTAAGTATAAGGCTGTTGTAGTACTTTGCCAGATCCAGATAAATTTCAGCGCAGGCAAGTTCCTTTTCCTTTTCTGAACGGGATGATCCGAGAACGTCGATGTATTTCTGAAGAAGTTCATTTTTCCGTGCTATCATCTCTTCGGTTTCTTCAGCTTTCTTGACTGTATACTGATGATTCTGCTGAATATATCCGTCCTGCATCAGAGAAAAGACGTATTCACCGTTTTTCGTACTGACCGCTTTTGACAGTGTTTCATTTATCCTCGAAATAACATACCGGCAGGAAGCTGACATAACATTAAAGGTCTCACGGTTTTCACCGGTCATATTCTGAGAATACTGAACCTTGGAAAGAACAAGCTGATAGTAGGCGTAATCGACCTCTTCTATTATTTTGTCATACATCGACTTTATAAAGCTCCGGTCGTCAGATGTGAGAGAAAGTTCAAAATCCGCAAGTACGCTGTCGATATGGGTCACGTCGTATCCGGTAAATTCCTCTTCAGCTGAAACCGCAGGCAGACATGACGGAACAGCAAGCGACAGGCCAAGAGATGCCGATATCAGAAACGATAAGATCCTTTTAACTTTTTTCATCCTGAACTCCCCTTTTTTCAGTAAAATACAAAAAAGGCACAGTCGTTTAAATGGCTGTGCTGAATTTATACTATTTGTGATAGCTTTTGCCTGCAGATATCATAAAAGCCCTGTAGATCTGCTCAAGGAGCATGATCCTTGCAAGCTGATGCGGAAATGTCATTTCAGACATGGAAAGTCTGAAGCCGCCGGAATTCTTGACTGAATCAGCAAGACCGTATGAGCTCCCGATAACAAATGAGATTTCGCTGCATCCTGAAAGTGCAGTTTCTTCGATCTTTTCCGAAAGTGCTTCGCTTTTCATCTGTTTTCCCTCTATGCACATCGGAATAACAAATCCTTTTGCGTGCTTCATAATGCTCTTTGCTTCAGTTTCAAGAGCATTTTTTATCTCAGCTTCGGACGGACGGTCCGAAAGCCTGCATTCATCAATCTCGGTGATCTTAAGGGTGCAGAAAGCCTGCAGCCTCTTTGCATATTCTGCAGAAGCCGCACGAAGATAGTCTTCCTTGAGTTTCCCTACCGCTATAAGATTAATGCTCATCATGTCAGATCACCACCATGTCTCCGGTCGTCTCCGGCTTTGCGACCATGAGAAAATAATCACGGTCCCTTTTAAATTCTGAGAGTCTGTTTACAGCTGTTTTTTCGGCAAGCTCAGGAGTATTGTTCTCCTCACTGAGATGTCCGAGAATGAGATTCCTTGTTCCGTGCTTCACGAGCCTGAAGGCCTGGTCAGAACTTGCGTCGTTGGAAAGATGGCCGCGCTCCGAGCATATCCTCTGTTTGAGCATACGCGGATAGCTTCCGAAAAGCATCATTTCCTCGTCGTAATTGGATTCGAGAAGCACCGTTCCCGCACCGAGAACAGCCGAATCCACCGCATCAGTGACACATCCGAGATCCGTACACACGGCACAGGAGGAACCGTCGGCAAAATCCACACGGTAGCCGCAGCTCTGCTCCGCGTCATGCGGTGTATCGAAGGCTGTCACCTTCATATCAAAAAGCTCTGCCGATATATTCATCTCCAGAGCCTGCGAATTTTCATGTATCATATTATCCGCGACAAGTCTTCTTAAAGTCACATCCTGAGCGTAGACCTTAAGAGAATGTCTTTTTGTGAGCACCGGCAGACCCTTTATGTGATCTCCGTGCTCATGCGTAATAAAAACAGCCTTAACTGCGGAAATGTCAAGACCGCACCGTTTCATAGCCCCGTCAAGACGTTTGTATGAAACACCGCAGTCAACAAGAATTCCCCTCTGGCTGTTTCCTATAAATATTGCGTTTCCCTTGCTTGAACTGAACAAAGGATAAATAGCATTCATAATTTACCTCATTTTCACCGTGATCATGAGCTTTTTACTGCTGCATTTTCATCCGGAAAATATCTTTTTTCGATGTCAGCTCCGATTCCTCTGAGCTTTCCGTCCATATCCTCGTATCCGCGCTCGATATGGTGAATATCTTCTATTTCGGTAACCCCTTCAGCAGCAAGACCTGCTATGATGAGTGCGGCACCTGCTCTTAAGTCACATGCCTTTACCGGAGCGCCCTTAAGGCTTCCTGTACCTTCGATGATGGCAACCTTGCCGTCAATGGTGATGTTTGCGCCCATCCTTCTGAGCTCCTCGACATAAGCGAAACGGCTGTCCCAGATGGTCTCGGTAACAAGGCTCGGACCGTCAACAAGTGTGAGAAGGGTCGCGATCTGAGGCTGCATATCTGTCGGGAATCCCGGATGAGGACTTGTCTTGATGTTGGTCTTAACAAGAGGACGTGATGTCCATACACGAACTGCATCGTCAAATTCCTCTACGTTCACGCCTATCTTGATAAGCTTTGCTGTGATGGATTCAAGATGCTTAGGAATAACGTTGCGGATCATAACGTCGCCGTGTGTTGCCGCAGCAGCGATCATGTATGTACCTGCTTCGATCTGGTCAGGAACTATTGAGTAGGTAGTTCCTCTGAGATGCTTGACGCCTCTGATCTTGATAACATCGGTACCGGCACCCATAATGTCAGCCCCCATCGAGTTGAGGAAGTTTGCAAGGTCAACTATGTGAGGTTCTCTTGCAGCATTTTCGATAATAGTGAGGCCGTCAGCCCTTGCTGCTGCAAGGATGGCGTTCATGGTTGCACCTACGGAAACCTTGTCAAAGTAGATGTGACCGCCGTAAAGGTGATCGGTTTCAACGTTGACAACTCCGTTTACAATTCCGACCTTGGCTCCGAGTGTTTCGAAAGCCTTGAGGTGCATGTCAATCGGTCTGTCACCGAGAGGGCATCCGCCCGGCATTGAGACCATTGCTTTATTGAACTTTCCGAGACAGGCACCAAGGAAATAGTATGATGCTCTCATCTTTCGTGCCATGTCATACGGAACTTCTGAATTCATAAGATGTGTGGCGTCGATGGTGAATGTGGTTTTGTTGACCATCTCGACCTTAGCTCCCATTTCCCTGAGTATTTTAAGACCTATGGAAACGTCGCTGATGTCAGGAACATTTTCAAGAGTACAAGGCTCATCAGAAAGGATAACTGCAGGAATTATTGCCACGGCTGCATTCTTGGCGCCGCTGACATAAATGTCGCCTTCCAGTCTGTTTCCGCCTCTTACAACAAACTTATCCAAAATTTTCTCCCCTTAAACTTCAAACTTACTGGGTTCTTTGATCAGTATTCAGCTATTTCAACTTTTTCTATAATTACATCATCAAGTGGTTTGTCATTTGAATCAACAACTGTAGTACTGCAGATGTCTTCGACGATATCCATACCTTCGATGACCTGACCGAAAACAGTGTAACCACCGTCAAGCCACGGTGCACCGCCTTCTGTAAAGTACGCACTTCGAGCCTTTTCTGTGTAATTGAAATCCTGACCCTTGTACTTTTCAAATACAGTTTCGTCAGTGAATTTCTGTCCTACAACGATGTAGAACTGGCTTCCGTCAGTGCTTGTCGAACCGCTGTTTGCATAAGCAAGAGCCCCTTTAACATTGCAGAGATAACCGCTTGTACCGCCGTCAAATCTGCCTCCCCATATGCTTTCTCCGCCCTGTCCGTTTCCGAGAGGGTCACCGCCCTGGATCATGAAATCGGAAATGACACGGTGGAAAGTAAGACCGTTGTAATCCTCGTTTACTACATGACCAACGAAGTTGGCACATGCGCGCGGAAGGAGATCAGGGAAAAGCTTGAACTTTACTGTTCCCCTGTCCCTGATCGTCATTACTACTATTTCCTCGCCTTTTTCCGGCTCAGTATAGTTGGCAATGTCAGTATATTCAGCATTGCTTCCGTTAATATCATAGGTTTCTGCTTTTGAACTGCCGCTGTACATTGTATAGCCCGGTGATTTTTTTCCGCACCCTCCGATGGATGCCGCAAATAATGCTGTCGCAAGTATCACGGCAGCAGCTTTTACAGGAAACTTTTTCATTGTCATTTTTAACTCCTAAATCTAAGAAGACGATGTTTTCGTCTGTCTGTTTATGCATCTGAAAGGCGCTGTGATGAAACAGCATCTATTAACTCAGTGTGCAACTTTTATTATACTACAATACTGAATATTTGTAAAGTTAATTTTTAAAGAGATGATTTTTTCGTAAAGGTGAATAACTTTACACCTGTTTGAATGTCCCGATTTTATGTGTTTGTCACCTTTTAAGAAAAACTGAAATTACAAAAAAATATCAGTACCGGCTTTCCGGTACTGATATCACAGTCATTAATATGTTTTAAATTCCGCAGTGTATCACTTGTCAGATGCCCTGTTATACTCTGCGTAAGTCATAAACTTTACTCCGGTTATTGCTATCTCTTTTTTCGGTATCAGCGTTTTCTCATCTGACGGTTCATTCATAATGCTGTCAAGAACATCCCAGCCATCAAAGGTCTGACCGAAAACAGTTATTTTCTGTGAAACATTCGGAGTACCGCCGTATTTACAGAACATGTTTATAAGATTTTTCGTGCTTTCATACACCGCAGTGTCCGATTCACTCACATTATCAATATTAAGATAAGAATCAAGCTGTTTCTTTACTTCCTCGTCTTCAAAATCAATAGACCCCGGAATAATGAAACGGCTTCCGCTGTAGGTCTCCTGACCTCTCCACAGTGTTCCGTGTGTAAGTCCCGCTGAAAGCAGAGCGCCCTTTAAAGGCCACAAATCCTTTGTGAGCTCCGGTCCGACCTTTTCCACTTTCTTATCATAGTTCTCCGGAAGACCACCGTCATCGTATTTGCTTCCGAAACCGGCATTGATGCCTTTCTGTACCGCGTAGACAAAAGTATCATCATAATAGCCTGACTCGGCGAGTTCTCTGAAGTTTGCAACTGTTTCAGGTGCATACTTCGTATAGAGTTCAGCTGCTATGTCACCGTGATCAGTTGAAATAACTGTTATAAGCGCATCATCAGCAATGTTACCTTCAAGTGTCATTTCCTGTACAAGATTCTCTTCACCGGTCAGTGCCATGACCTTTTTCTGATTATTAATGTTTACGACTGTCGTCACCATCATCGCAGCTGTAAATACTGCCATAGCCGCAAATACACCGCTGATAAATCTTTTACCGTTCTGTTTCACTGCGTTCCTCCTTTACGGGATCACTTTTTCCTTATCTTCGTACCCTGTCTTGTCTCCTCGATGATGTAGCCGAGTGAAGCAATTTTGTCACGGAGCTCATCAGCAAGGGCAAAATTCTTTTCTTTTCTTGCGTTCTTTCTCTGTTCAGCAAGTTCAAGGATCTCAGCCGGGATCTCTTCCTCCTTGTTTCTGTTGTAAAGGAGTCCGAGAACGCCTGTAAGCTCATCGAAGACTGCCGCTCCGGCTTCAAGCTGTTCCTTTGATGTGCTGCTGTCAGCTGACATCGTATTGAGGTCACGTACAAGCTCGAAAACTGCTGTTATTGCATCAGCAGTGTTGAGGTCATCGTCCATTGCAGTAATAGAGTATTGCGGCAGTTGTAAAGTCTTTCAAGAGACGCCTTGCATGACTCAAGCAGCTCAACGCAGTAGTTGATAGGGCTTCTGTAGTGTGCCTGCACCATCATGTAGCGTACTACTTCGTAGCCGTACTTTTCAGCCACTTCACGGGCTGTGAAGAAGTTGCCGAGAGACTTGGACATCTTCTGGTTGTCAACGTTGATATAGCCGTTGTGCATCCAGTAATTTGCCAGCGGGCTTCCTGTGGCTGCCTCGCTCTGTGCAATTTCATTTTCGTGGTGCGGGAAGATAAGATCCTGTCCGCCGCAGTGGATGTCAAGAGTGTTTCCGATGTGGAAGCGTGACATAGCTGAGCACTCGATATGCCAGCCCGGTCTGCCCTTGCCCCACGGTGAATCCCAGTATGGTTCACCCGGCTTTGCAGCCTTCCACACTGCAAAATCAAGAGGATCTTCTTTGTGTTCGCTTACATCTATTCTTGCACCTGCCTTGAGATCGTCTATAGGCATTTTTGAAAGCTTGCCGTACTCAGGGAATTTTGATGTTCTGAAGTAAACGTCACCGTTTGACTCATAGGCAAAGCCCTTGTCAACGAGAGTCTTTACGATGTCGATGATGATATCCATGCTCTCCGTAACCTTAGGATGAACGTCCGCATCCATAACGTTAAGGCCGTGGGCATCCTTCTTGTACTCGGCAATGTACTTTTCCGAGATCTCGAGGGATTCAACGCCTTCCTCGTTTGCCTTCTTTATGATCTTGTCATCAACGTCAGTAAAGTTCTGAACGTACTTTACCTGATATCCGCGGTACTTAAGGTATCTTCTGAGAACATCGAAAGAACAGATAGGTCTCGCGTTTCCTATGTGGATGTAGTTGTAAACCGTTGGTCCGCAGGCATAGATATTGACAACACCGTCGGTAAGCGGCTTGAATTCTTCTTTTTTTCTTGTCATCGTGTTGTAGAGCAACATGATAATTATTCCTCCTTGGAAAATGTTAAGTACGGTAAGGATCTGTGATCCTGTGATCATTTATCTGTGTCGATATATTTCCAGTAGCCCTTAAGGTAAACTCCTCCGGAAATTACTGTAAGCACCGTCGAGATCCAGATGAGTATATCTGAAATGACTGCAAACTTTTCGGTAACGCCTGCACAGCAGAAAAGAAGGATAGCTACGATCGCAACCATTGTAAACGCTGTCTTGAGCTTGCCCCATATACCGGCAGCCACGACAACGCCTTCATTTGCAGTAACAAGACGGAGTCCTGATACCATGAATTCCCTTGCAACTATGATGATAAGCGGGATAGCTGACATAAGTCCCTTTTCCGTAAAGCAGCAGAGCGCTGATACAACGAGGACCTTGTCTGCAAGCGGGTCAAGGAATTTACCGAAAGTGGTCACAAGTCCCTGCTTTCTTGCGATGTGTCCGTCAAGAAAATCGGTAAATGACGCCACAGCGAATATAACAAATGCTATAATATAATTTCCCGGAACCTGTTCAAGATAGAAAAACAGAATGAAAAACGGTACAAGTATCGCTCTTAAAAGCGTAAGTTTATTCGGCAGGTTCATCTGTCACCTCTCCCATCAGATCGTAGTCCAGTGATTCATTTACGTGTACATTGACAAACTGTCCTATTTCCAGCTTGTGGTCACAGTCAAAGAATATCTTTCCGTCAATGTCAGGTGCATCGCCTGCTGTCCTTCCGAAATAGCATTCAGCCCACTGGTCAAAGCCCTCAACCACCGCTTCAACAGTTTTTCCGATCATGCGGAGATTTTTCTGCTCGCTTATGAGCTGCTGCTGTTCCATTATGATCTCGGCACGGTGCTGACGAATCTCTTCATCCACCTGATCAGGCATTGTGGCAGCCTTTGTGCCTTCTTCTTCTGAATACGGGAAACAGCCGAGCTTGTCAAATTCCATGTCCTTTATGAATTCAGCCATTGAATTGAACTGCTCCTCGGTCTCGCCCGGGAAACCGGTGATAAGAGTTGTTCTTATTACCAGTCCGTCTATCTTTTCGCGGAGCTTTTTAAAGAGCGCACGCAGTTCTGCTTCCGAACCGCCGCGTCCCATAGCCTTCAGGATCTTTTCGTCGCTGTGCTGTATCGGTATGTCCATATATTTAACGATTTTAGGTTCAGACGCGATCACGTCGATAAGCTCGTCAGTAATTCGTTCAGGATAACAGTAAAGAACTCTTATCCACTTAAGTCTGTCTATTTTACAGAGTTCACGAAGAAGCTCAGGAAGTCTTGATTTTCCATAAAGATCTTCGCCGTAGCGCGTGGAATCCTGTGCAACAACTATAAGCTCGGTGATACCGTTTTCCGCAAGCCAGCGTGCTTCCTCAAGGACATCTTCCATAGGAACGCTGCGGTATTTTCCTCTTATCATCGGGATAGCACAGTAGCTGCAGCAGTTGCTGCATCCTTCGGCGATCTTTAAATATGTAAAGAACGGAAGTGTCGTAATTATTCGCTTTCCTGTACATTCAAGAAGAAGCTTGTCCTTGAACTCAACGACATGTTCGTTGGCAAGGACCTTGTCAATAAGGCTGAGGATCTCGTCCTCGGAACCGATGCCTGCAACGGCATCCACCTCGTTTGTAAACTCCGCCTCAAATTCTTCCCTGTATCTCTGGACAAGACATCCTGTAGCGATTATTTTCTTTACCGTACCCTCTTCCTTGAGCTTTGCAAGTTCAAGAATAGTTTCAATCGCCTCTTCCTTGGCTTCCTTTATAAAACCACAGGTGTTGACAATGACCACATTTGCTTTTGCCGGGTCTGTAACTATCTCATATCCGTGTTCACGAACCTTATAGAGCATCCTTTCACTGTCAACAAGGTTTTTGGAACAGCCGAGGGATACCATACTTATAGAGCATCCTTTCACTGTCAACAAGGTTTTTGGAACAGCCGAGGGATACCATACCGATTTTTACAGGCATGCTGGAATACCACCTTTATTCTTTATTGTTTACTGTCTGTGTCTGACTCTGCATTGGCTTTTCCACAGCAGTATGCTGTGGTGTTTAAGGAAGCGCTGATTTATTCGTAAATCAGCGTGGGGTTCGGGGCGAAGCCCCGCAAATCCCACCTCCGGAAATCCGGCGAAGCCGGATTTCCGATTTGATCAGTGTTTCCTTAAAGATCTGCGCTTTGTCAGTAATACGATTCATCATCGTCGTCACAGTCTCAGTAATACGATTCATCATCGTCGTCACAGTCCATCATCTTTACAGCCGCATTGATATCATCGAAGCTGTAGCCCTGACGGACAAGCGCATTTTTCATCTTTCTGACCTTGTCGCGGTCATCAAGACTGCCGGAATATTTTTTTCTGATTATTTCACAGATACGTTCTCTGGTACCGTCTTCATAGGCACTGAGGACCTCATCCACCAGTTCACGGTCAAGGCCCTTCTGGTACATCTCGCGTGATGCACGATAAGCACCGTACTTCTTCACTTCAATGTACTTACGTGCCAGATTTTCCGCATAGCGGCGGTCATTTATCATTCCAAGGGACGCGAGCTTGTCTGCTGCGTAGTAGCAGATGTCCTCGTCGTAGTTTTCACGGAGCTTTTTAAAAAGCTCGACATATGAGTAGTCACGGTAGTCAAGGAGGTAAAACGCACGTTCCGTGGCTCTCCGCCTGTCCGAAGCAAGAAGCATTTCTCCGTACTTTTCCGTACTTATCTCCGCTCCTGCTCTTAATCCGAAGTCTGCGACTATGTCACGGTGAAGATATATCTTATTACCGTCTGCGACCACCTCATAAGTCGTACCCTTATATTTTGTGACAGAATTTATTATCACTCGTCAGCACCGGCAGGAGCGAATTCCTCGAAGTCGTCGTCTGCACTTACTGAAACGTCATCCTTGGCAGCAGCAGCCTGTGATGCTGCCTTTGCAGCTTCCGCAAGCTTTGCCTCAGCCTTTGACTTTACTGATGCAGCTGCGAGCTTCTGAGCGTTTTCCTTTATCTTTTCCTCGATCTCGAGTCTTAAAGCTGTATCGTTCTTAAGAACTTCCTTGGCGTTGTCACGTCCCTGGCCGAGCTTTGTTTCATTGTAGCTGAACCATGCGCCGCCCTTCTTGACAATGTCGAGTTCAACGGCAAGGTCGAGGACTTCGCCTACACGTGAAATACCCTGACCGTACATGATGTCGAATTCACACTCCTTGAACGGAGGAGCTACCTTGTTCTTAACGACCTTGCACTTTGTTCGCGCACCGATGACCTCGGTACCGTTCTTGAGTGTTTCGCCCTTTCTTACTTCGATTCGTACTGATGAGTAGAACTTGAGAGCACGTCCGCCCGGTGTTGTTTCAGGGTTTCCGTACATTACACCGATCTTTTCACGTACCTGGTTGATAAAAATGGCAACACAGTTTGATTTCGAGATAACTGAAGTGAGCTTTCTCATAGCCTGTGACATGAGTCTTGCAAGCTGGCCTACGTGAAGATCGCCCATTTCACCGTCGATCTCGGCCTTTGTAGTCATAGCTGCAACAGAGTCGAGAACGAGAATGTCAATAGCACCTGAACGAACGAGAGCTTCGGCAATTTCGAGAGCCTGTTCACCGCTGTCCGGCTGTGAAACGAGAAGATTGTCTATGTCAACTCCGAGAGCACTTGCATAAACCGGATCAAGTGCGTGCTCAACGTCGATAAATGCAGCGTTTCCACCCATCTTCTGTGCTTCGGCAACAACGTGGAGAGCAACGGTTGTCTTACCTGAACTTTCAGGTCCGTATATTTCAACGATACGTCCTCTCGGAACGCCGCCTATACCAAGAGCCATGTCAAGTGTCATTGAACCTGTAGGAATGGCTTCAACATCAAGAGCCTTTGTCTGACCGAGGCGCATTACCGCACCTGCGCCGTATGTCTTTTCGATCTGGGCGATAGCCATTTCAAGAGCCTTCTGCTTTTCATCATTGCCAACAGGTACCCCGAGTGTCTTTTTCTTTATTTCTTTTGCCATTTTTTCCTCCGTAAAAGCGTTATTTATTTCCAAAATTTAAGACAGGACAAAGATCATGCCCTGTCTTCCGGTTAAAGCAAGTCCTTAACAAAGATTACTTGCTGTCGTTCTTCTTTTCCTCTGAAGCCTTTGCTTCTTCGTCTGCTGCATCTGCTGCTGCTTCTTCATCGAGGAGGTCATCAAGATCCTTTCCGTCTTCGAAATCGTCAATGTCACACTCATCTTCGCATGAGAAATCCTCGTCGAAATCATATTCATCAAATTCACATTCGTCGTAGTCACAGCCGCAGTCATCGTCATAATCGTAATCATCATCGAAATCATCGTCTTCAAGAGCTTTCTTTTTTTCGGAATAGTTCTTGATAGCTACCACTGCGATAATAGCTGCAGTTACTGATACAGCCGCTGCAATAATTCCAAGTAAAGTGTGTTTCATAATCTTTCTCCATTCTCTGCAGATGTAGTGTTATCCGGCGGAGCTCTGCAGTCCACCGCCTTTATCGTTTACAGGTTGCCTGTAAGAAACATTGTAAGGGAAACAGCCACAAGCGGTGCTGTTTCACAGCGTAAAATACGGTCACCGAGCCAGATGCGCTTTATTCCGGCCTCGTCCGCCTTTGCGACTTCCGATTCATCAAATCCGCCTTCGCTTCCGATAAGTATGGAAACCGTACCGGTGTTTTTAAGTCCCGCTTCGGAAAAACGGACACCGCCCTGTTCGTAAAGCATCAGCGGCACATCGGTCTTTTTCATCTGTTCAAGCGCTTCACCGAAGTTTATCATCGGTGCAACTTCAGGAACAATGCCCCTTCCGGACTGCTTTGCCGCTTCCAGTGCTATTTTCTGATAGCGTACAAGCTTTTTCGCAAAGTCCTTTTCGGTCGGCCTTGAAACGCATCGCCTTGTCAGCACCGGCACGATCCGGTTCACGCCAAGCTCCACTGACTTCTGGATTATGAACTCCAGCTTGTCAAGCTTCGGAACGGCCTGAAAAAGCGTAAGGTCTATGCCCGGTTCAGACTTGCATTTATTGAAAAAAAGAACCTCGAGCGAAACTGCTTCGTCAGATATTTCCTTTATTACACAGGAGTAGTCGATACCGCCGCAGGTGACAGTAAGTGCATCTTCCTTCTTCATGCGAAGGGAACGGCTTATATGACGGGCATCTTCACCCGTGATACAGGCATATTTTTCGTCTGTTATACTGTCTACAAAAAATCGTGGCATGGTATGTTTCTCCGTATCATGATTGCCGGAAACCGTAATGATTCCGGGAGTACGGGAATAATTCCCGAAAACTTTTACCCGAAGTATTTCCGTAATTCAATTATAACTCATAACGGCAGTTTTTGCAATATTTTTTTATACTCCCGGCTCGTTCTTTATATGGCTCAGATCAACTTCATTGCCCTTTGAATCAGTTCCCTTTGCCGTAATACGGTTTACAGTGTACGACTCACAGAACATGTTCTCGATTTCCTCGGTCTTCTTGTTCGTGAAAAGACGCGTCAGAGTGATCTGGAGCTCCGAGCCCGGAAGCTCCTTTAATTCCGCATTAAGCACGTATGCCATGTTCGGTCTGTCTATGGTCTTTGCATAAAAATGCTTTGCAAAGTCGGTAAGTTCGCCGTTTGTGTAGAACGCAAGCTGGTTATAGCTTATATCGGCATAGTATTCGAGGTGTTCGGTGTAGGTACGGTTCACGTCAAAATCTATATGGTCGCGGTCTATGATCACTGCCTCAACGGTTGTGTCTTTATAGGCATCGCCGATGTTGAAGATGTACACAACATCCGGCTTGTAGTTTTCGCCGTATCTGTACTCCTCTTCTTCCTCTTCTTCGTCCCCGTCTTCTCCGGTACTGTCTTCGACGGATTCTTCATCTTCAGATCCGTCTTCAGAATCTTCACCGTCACCAGAAGAGTCATCATCTTCTGATGCATCTTCTTCTGAAGTATCTTCTTCTGAAGTATCTTCTTCCGGAGCGTCTTCTTCTGAAACAGAATCATCGTCAGAGCCTTCTCCGGTCTCATCAGATTCTTCTTCAGCGCCGTCAGTTTCTTCATCTTCCTGATCGTCGTCATCGCCTGCTTCCGAGTAGACATAGAACTTGAAAGGTGTGATGATACCGTCCTCAAGGCTTATTATACAGCCTGAATCCTTGTATTTGTCACCGTAAAAACAGTAGTAGCAGGATCCGTGTTCGCTGTAGGAATACCATATTCCCCTGCGAAGCAGCGGTTCGTCCTTTGCCGGCATTGGAGCCTGCGTAGTCGCCTGTGTCTCAGCCGATACCGGTGCCGTTACCGCCGGAGCCTTTGTTTCAGCACCCACAGGAGGCGGAAGCTCAGGAAGCTCATCGTCAATGTTTACTGTTCTTCTTCCGCAGGAAGTAAGGCTTAATGCAAATACTAGAAATAATGAAAGAAATAAATTCAGTTCTGAAGTGCGTTTCAATTTTTTTCACCGACTTATAAAAATTTCGTTAAGGAAACACTGATTTAATCGCAAATCCGGCTTCTCCGGATTTGCAGGAAGAGAGAAAACGGGGCTTCGCCCCGCACCCCTGCACTGATTTATGAGTAAATCAGTGCTTCCTCAGGATATAAAAAATGCAGGACAACGGTGCCCTGCAAAGATAAGAAGAGATAAATAAATATGTGTAGAACAAAAGAAAGGAGACAACAAAACGAGTGTTAACTTTAACAACGAATATTAACTTAACACTGTAATTATTATAACGGATAATTTCTGATAAGTCAAGTCATAATATCAGATTTGTATGATTTGTCAAGTACGTCAAATACGAATTGTCTGATGTTCATAAATTTGTATATTTCGCATCAGAAGTTACATGCCATTTACACTGATTACATGGGAAAACTGTTATTTATCAGCCCCGGCATCAGAATTTACATCCTGAAAATATAAATATATATCTTTCCGAAGGTAAATGAAAGCGGGATTATGAGTTTGTCCTTCTCAGTGCCGATAAGTTCGTCCTGTGAATAACCGATCTTTCCGAGGGAAAGCTTTGAGCTGTCGGAAGCGAATACGTTGGCTGCGTACAAGCCGTTCTGGAGATTAAGGAAATTGGCTACGTCCCTGTTGGAGCAGTCGAAAGTGTCCTTTCCGGCACATCTTGCCGCAAATGCGTTGAACGCCTTCTGGCTTCCGCAGATAGCCGTGCGGAGCGAATCAGGACCCTTGATATCCTGCATGATCATGCATTCCTGTTCTGTGTCCTTTACAGGATTGAAACTCGTGAACGCAAAGTCATCGCCAACGAAGCGGACAGAATTACGCACAAAAAGCGATGCATAATCGGCGTAGGCGTCCGAATTTTTCATCTCATCGAGATTGTAGATCGAAATTATATCACGTTTCAGGTCATTACGGGAATCGACCTCGCTAGTAAGTCCAAGTTCCTGTCTGTATGCCTTTAAAAGATTATCGTATTCAGTCTTTGTAATGTAACCCTTGTTCAGAAGCGCATCTGCAAGGGCAATATCCCCGTTGTTCTGCTTTCCGAGCAGTTCCTCCATCTGCGCCCTTGAAAGGAATCCGAGAAAAACCGCAAGGTCGCCCATGTTCTTGTCGAATCTTTTCTGCTCGCTGTGAATGTATTCGACCTGCTCGTTTGTCATGTATCCCGACTCAACAAACAGCGAACCCAGACGTTCCTTGTATATGTTCTTGTTCACCAGTGCCTCATTGAGCTGATCGGTCGAAATAATGTTCTTGTCAAGTAAATAGTAGCCGAATAGCTGTGCAAACATATCATTCACTTCCCTATAAAATAAAAATTATCTTATTCTATTATATATTAATTCTTGGAAAATAGCAATACAAATAAGAAAACACTGATTAAACCGGAAATCCGGCTTTGCCGGATTTCCGGAGGTGGAATTTGCGGGGCTTCGCCCCGGATCCCCGCGCTGATTTATGAATAAATCAGCGTTTCCTTAAACCCCGCCGGACCTAAAGAAACGAACTGATATATTTCTTTTGACAAACACGCAATAATAGGTTATAATTAAAGTTATACTATATTTTACGGAGGAGATCATATGCCAAATAAACCGTTTTACATCACTACTCCTATATATTATCCGTCTGGAAATCCGCATATAGGACACTGCTATACAACTGTAGCCTGCGACTCCATCGCGCGTTACAAGCGAATGCAGGGATACGATGTAATGTTCCTCACAGGAACTGACGAACACGGTCTTAAAATAGAACAGAAAGCTGCTGAAAAGGGTGTTACACCTAAGGAATACGTTGATGAGATCGTAGAAACTTTCAAGAAGCTCTGGAGCTACATGAACATAAGCTACGACAGATACATCCGTACAACTGACGACTATCACATCGAAACTGTACAGAAGATATTCAAGGCTCTCTACGACAAGGGATATATCTACAAGGGCGAATATTCAGGTAAATACTGTACTCCTTGTGAAAGCTTCTGGACAGAATCACAGCTTAAAGACGGCAAGTGCCCTGACTGCGGCCGTGAAGTTACTGAAGCAAAGGAAGAAGCTTACTTCTTCAAAATGTCGCCTTTCGCTGAAAGGATCGAAAAACTCCTTACAGAAACAGACTACCTAAGACCTAAGACAAGAGCTACAGAGCTTGTAAACAACTTCATCAAGCCGGGTCTTGAGGACCTCTGCGTTTCAAGAACCACATTCAAGTGGGGCATTCCTGTAACTTTCGATGACAAGCATGTTGTTTATGTATGGATCGACGCCCTTTCAAACTATATTTCCGCTCTCGGATACGGCAACACAACATATAAGGACTACGAAAAGTTCTGGCCTGCAGACGTTCACATGGTTGCAAAGGACATCATGAGATTCCACGCTATCATCTGGCCGGCAATGCTCATGGCTCTCGACCTTCCGCTTCCTAAGCACCTTGCTGTTCACGGCTGGATCACATTCAACGGCCAGAAGATGAGTAAGTCACTCGGCAACGTGGTTGATCCTTTCGTTCTCGGCGAAAGATACGGTGCTGACGCTATCCGTTACCACATTCTCCGCGAGATGGCTCTCGGTGCAGACAGCTCATTCTCAAACGAGATCATGATAAACCGCATAAATTCCGACCTTGCAAACGGACTTGGCAACCTCGTTTCAAGAACAGTTGCAATGGTTGAAAAGTATTTCGGCGGCACACTTCCGAAGGAAAAACAGTCCGGCGAATTCGACGACGAACTTATCAGCATGGCGGAAGGTCTCCGCGCAAAGGTTGACGAATTCGTTGAACACACACAGATAAACAACGCGCTCGCTGAGATCTTCACAGTTATCTCACGCGCAAACAAATACATCGACGAAACAGCTCCGTGGGTACTCGCAAAGGATGAGGCAAACAAGCCAAGACTCGCATGCGTTCTTTACAACCTTCTCGAAGCAATAAGGATCTCGACCACACTTCTCAGTGCATTCATGCCTACAACCATGCCGGAAGTATGGAAGCAGATCGGTGCTTCAGAAAGCGATGTTTCCTACGAAAACGCTGCAAAGTTCGGCGTTCTTCCTGCAGACGTTACAGTTCACAGAGGTGAAGCACTCTTCCCGCGTATCGACGTTGACAAGGAGATTGAAGAGCTCAATGCTCTCATCAGACAGAACGCTCCTGCTTCAGAGGAACCTGAGATCGAAGCCGAACCTCTCGCACCTCAGATTGAGATCGACGAGTTCTTCAAATCAGATCTTCGTGTTGCAAAGATCGTTAAGTGCGAAAAGGTAAAGAAGTCCAAGAAGCTTCTCTGCTCACAGCTCGACGACGGCATGGGCGGACGACAGGTCGTTTCAGGTATTGCACAGTGGTACAGCCCTGAAGACCTCATCGGCAAAAAGGTAATACTGGTTGCAAACCTCAAGCCTGCAGTACTCTGCGGCGTTGAAAGCAACGGTATGATCTGCTGTTCAGATATGCCTGACGGCAGCGCAAAGGTCATCTTTGTGGATGATTCTGTTCCTTGCGGCAGCAAGATCAGATGATCAGCGGTTAATATTCCGGCGAAAACTCTGACCGGCGTTTTCACGGTATTAATATAACATTTTTATTTTAAAGGAGTTAGAAAAATGAACAACGAAAAAACATCTCTCGGCATACCTGTAGGGCTCATGGGGGCAGCTCTCTACTTCACAATTCTCGTAGGCGGACAGACACCGTTCCTCCTCCTTGCAGCTTACGTTTTCTTCTTTGAAAAGAACGACTGGCTCAAGAGAACAGCTGTCAAGGCTTTCGCACTCGATGTAGTTCTCGCAATCGCATCATCTCTCTTAGGAATCCTTCCTGATCTTACAAGCATGATCGGTGATTTCTTAAGGATCTTCAATTCAAGCAGCTACAGCTCATTCTCTATCCCGTTCATCTCACCGCTCGTTTCATGCTTAAGAGACTGCATTTACATCATCGAAAAGGTATTCTTCATTCTCTTAGGTTTCTCAGCAATGAAGAAGTCAGATATCGCTATCGCAGCTATCGACAAGATTGCAGATCAGGTAACAGGCACTGTTTCAGCAGCTGCTGAAAAGGTTGTTTCAACAGTTAAGAAGGAAGAACCAAAGGCTGAAGAAAACAAGGCTGAATAATTATAAGCTCTGTTTTCAACAGATTTTAAAGAAAATGTTAAAAGGCTGTACGGCACCCGCCGCACAGCCTTTATTTTTACCTGAAAAACTTATATTTTTACAAAGCAGAATCCCGCAGTTCCTGCTTCAGAAAAATCAGATTTTCCTTATATTCAGACTTTTATTCCACACTTTATTGTCCCGATCATGTAAATTCTTTGGAAACACTGATTATATCGGAAATCCGGCTTCTCCGGATTTCCGGAGGTGGGATTTGCGGGGCTTCGCCCCGGAGCCCCACGCTGATTTATGAATAAATCAGCGTTTCCCTTTATACTGCAGACTCTGATACTTTTCCGGCCGCCTGTCTGAGGCTGAGTTTTCTCTTTCTCATTATCAGCTTTGCCTGTACTATTCCGAGGCAGAAAAGCATCGAAAAAGCTGCTGACGAAAAAGCTGAATTATAATAGGCCAGATAAATAGCCGCATTACGATTTACTGCTATATCTGCAAGTTCGAAAAGACATTTGAAAGCCGTTGCGAATTCAAATGCAAAGGAAATGCCGGCTGCTATATAAAACAAAACAGGATTGGCATGCTTTCTTATGAAAAAGAAGTCAGCTGTGGCTGCTATGCCAAACAGTGATATACCCAGAAGAACAAGTGAAGCCGGAGCAATGCTCATTTTACGTGTCGATATACAGGTGATCAGGCGTTCCAGAGCCTGAAAAACGAATGCGCTGCACATTATTGCTCCGGACACTTTCGGGTCAGCTGTTTTCTGTACCGACCTGTAAGTTCCGTATATCAGGCCGGCCGATATAAGAAGCATTACCAGCACCGCCAGAGTGCTTATGGCCATAATTGAGGAGCTGCCACCTCCCGTAAACATAGACGATATTATCGCGCTCATTTTTTCTCCCGTGGCCGCGCTGGCAACAAAAGGTCTTACGATAACTGACATAAACATAAGCACTGCACTTACCGCATACACGGCTGTCTGCAGCCTTCCAGCCCTGCCGCTCTCAATGACCGGCTGCTTTTCAGGATAGCTTCTCCAGTCATCTCCCGTTATAAGCTCGTCCATTGAGATATCAAAGTATTCCGATATCTTCTTTGCCGTCATAAGGTCCGGATAACGCGCCCCGCATTCCCAGCGTGATACCGCCTGTCTCGTTACATAAAGATGATCAGCCAGCGTCTGCTGCGTTATACCTTTCTGTTCTCTCACAGTTTTCAGTTTTGTTCCGAATTCCATATCATTTACCTTCCTTTTAATACTTTTTTCGTTTGTGTCTTTTGTGCGATCTTCGAAGATATCTTTATTATATCCGCTCATAACGCCGAAAACAAGAAACACTGTCGAAAAACGATGAAAAACCGTGTTACCACTTTGGTGCATGGGTATTTCGGACACATACTTGCAACCTCAAACAACCGGTTTAAATATTATTTATTCTGATTTTTTTATAACATCCATAATCACTATCTCCTTTTTTAGGGAAACACTGATTAAACCGGACATCCGGCTTCGCCGGATGTCCGGAAGTGGGATTTGCGGGGCTTCGCCCCGGACCCCCACGCTGATTTATGAATAAATCAGCGTTTCCTTAGCCTTTCTGTTTTTTAGTATATCATATCAGCCATACCAAAGCAATACGAACAAAGCCGCACCCTGCGGACATTTCCACGGGGTGCGGCTTGTTTTAAAGTTTATCGTAATGTTTATCAGTCAAGACTTGTGATCTTCTTTGAGATGAACTGGCGGAGTGTTGCAAGGTCTGTAAGCTGAATATCTCCGTCATGTGTTGTATCAGCGGCCTTAAGAGAATCTCCTTCGAGTTTGTTGTCACCGATAAGGTAAAGTGAAAGGAGTGAAAGGTCTGTTATATCGATCTTTCCGTCACAGTCAACGTCACCTGTTTTTACAGTTCCAGGCTGCTTTGTCGGTACTGCAGTCGGTTCAGCAGCCGCAGTGTACAGATCCTTCGGAAGTTCGTCAAGAGTGATTACGTAATCGCTGTTGTAAACTGACTTGATGCTTTCCTTTGTGTTCCACTTTGAATCTGTGATCCATTCTGTATGCCATGTCATGAAGCTGCTCCAGTAAGCACCGTCTGCTTCAAGGTTTTCAGGATTCGGAATAGAACCGTTTTCGTGAAGAATTACCGGTGTGTCTGTGCCAACAATGTCAACGACCTTGTTGTACATACCAATGAGTGAACCGTCATTTTCAACGTATGTATCTGCACCTGCGATATCTACGTATTCATCGCCCGGATACCATTCCGCAGGAACGGAAGCTGTAAATCCGAGTGACCAGATAAGATTGTCGAGTTCCCATTCATTTGTGTACTTCTCGTACATCATCTTCCAGAGCTTCTTAAAGTTCTCGGCGCCGCCTTTGCCCCACCAGAACCACGCTCCGTCAAATTCGTGGAACGGTCTCCAGATAACCGGAATACCGGCATCCTTCAGTTCCTTAAGAGCCTTTGCTCCCTTGTCCATAGCTGTCGAGAGTGCCTTGTATTCATCAGTGCCCGGTGTAAGAGCCTTGTCCCAGTCGAGATCGTCGGCCTTGCTTGCGTCATAGTCTCTTGAGAAGTCAGATCCGCAGTGCCAGCATATTGTAACAATACCGCCCTTTTCGAACCATTCCTTTGCACGTTTGTTTACGCCGTCGAAGTCGTCGCCCATGTAGTCGAGACCTCTCATAGCAGGGAGCTTGCCGCTTGCGTCCTTGATATAGTTCATTTCATAGTCAGCACCGCCGGACATCCATGTTGATTCCTGCTGACCTGAGATGATCGCCTTGCCGTATTCGCTGCAGATGTAGCTGTATAGCGACTTCGCAGCTGCAGATGCATTTTTGTTTGAAAGCGAAGCCTTTGAAGCATCCACCTTCGTTGCTTCAGCCTTTGTAAGTGTGAAATAGTCAAGATCTGTCCAGCCCCAGCTGCTCTCAACTGCGATAGTGTTTCTGCCTTCCTTAAGCGAGATGACAGTGCCAGGTGTTTCGATGAACTTTTCGGTATACGGGAAGGAAACATTCTCAGCAACTACGCCGTTTACGAGAACATTCTGGATCTTTCCGCCTTCATCGTAAGCCTGCTTGTAGCCGAATACCATTTTGTAAAGGCCTGCTTCCTTTACATTTACTGTAAATGTAAGAGTATCCTTTGCTGTCTGGAGATATACGTACTTTCCACCGCTTGCAGCGTCTGACTTAACGATCTCGGTTGTACCGCCGCCTGTAAGGACTCCGTTTTCAAATTCGATCTTTCCGCCGTCCTTTATATCTATAGGTTTTTCGCCTGTGGAATTAGTAGGAGAAACCGTTGGAGAAGGCGAAGGAGAAGCCGAAGCAGAGGGTGAAACTGTCGGTTTTGCAGTTGCAGTCGGGTTGACAACCGGCGCACTGCCGTTTGAATAGAGGTCCTTCGGAAGCTCATCAAGTGAGATACAATAGTCACTTGTGTACATTTCCTTTAAATCTTCCTTCTTGTTGAATACAGGGTTTGAAAGGAAGTTTATATTGTCTGAACCACCGTCATACCAAGGGCAGAAATAAAGCCAGTTAGCGTGTTCCGTTTCAATGTTCGAAAGAGTTGAAATACAGTCGCATTCAGCCATTGCAACCATCTTGCTCTTGTCTGTAAGATTTACAAGGCTCCAGAATGTGCTGCCTGCAGCAGTATCATCATGCTGTACAGAAGGCTGCCAGTTGTTTTCAGCAAGATACTTTGTACAGCTGTACTTGTCGTATGCAACGAGGTCTACATATTCATCTCCCGGATACCAGTCTCCGGATGTTGCATAGTCATATCCGTTCCATTCCCAGATGATATTGTTGAGTCCGTATGTTTCCGTGAGAGTTTTATATGTAAGCTTCCAGATATCCTTGTAGGTCTTTGAACCGCTCTTGCCCCACCAGAACCATGAGCCTGTTTCTCCGCCGCCGCCTTCAGCTTCGTGAAGAGGTCTGAAAATAAGCGGTACCTTTGCATCCTGAAGCTTTGTAAGCTGTTCAGCAAGCATCTTAAGACAAAGCTGGTAGTATTCATATTCCTTTGTGCCTTCAGTGCAGACCTTTGAAGCGTCAAAGTCAGTTTCATCCGGCTTGTATGTGGACTTAGCCCAGTCTACCTTATCACCGATCTTATATGAAGTAAAATCATTCGGAACTGTAATGTGCCATGAAGCAGTTGCAATACCGTTGTTTCCGTACTGATTCTTAGTGCACCATTCAATGATCCTGTCAGTTGTTCCGTCATCAGATCCGTAAAGAGGGTTGGTGTTAAGGAAGTCAAAACCTCTTATTGCAGGATAAACACCTGTTGTATCCTTGATGTACTCAAATTCTGTTTCAAAATCATGCGGACCGTACTTGTAGATCTCCTGCTGACCGGAAACGGTGTGTTTACCGTAAACGGATGCAAGATAGTTCATGAGACTCTGAGTTTCCTTTGTAGCTTTTTTGTTCGAGAGCACAGCGCTGCCAGATACAGTCTCATAAACTCTTGCCTTTACCTCAAGGTAGTCAAACTTAGTCCAGCCCCATGACTTGGAGATCTTTATTGTGTTTTTGCCCTTGTTAAGCTTTACAGTTGCTGCAGTAAAAGGCTTGTAGTCACCTGAACCCTCAGCAATTGAAATATTTCCGGCTGATGTATCGTTGACGTAAAGATTCTGCTGTTTTCCGCCGCCGACACCGTCTGCAGCCATAATGATGTCGTACATACCGTCTGCATCAGCATTTACTGTAACTGTAATGGTACCGTCCTCTGTCATGTAGAGGATTGATCCGCCGCTTGCAGCGGAATCCTTGTCAACTTTGACCGTGCCTGTAAATTCAGCATCTTCAAACTCGTACTTTGCGGAAGCCGCCTGAACGGAAGCTGGTTCTGCCTGCGGATAAATGCTGAAAACTGAAGCGGTAAGTGCAAGCGCAGCTGTCATGCTGCAGAATCTTCTTAAATCTTTTGAATTCAACTTAAATTCCTCCTAAAATAAATACTATTACAATTCACCAATTTTCGGTCAGTCATAAATAAACCGACCATATTATCTTAATTTAATTATATCACAGAGAAATAGAGAATTCAATTATGCAACATCACAGAAAATAGCATCAGCAATATAGAATATTTACTTAAATTAAGCTGTTTTTCATTTAAGCAATTTAAGTAAATTAAAAGATCCTTTCATTCCGTCATCTGAAATGAAAGGATCTTACACGAATCATCCTACAGTATGCTGTTTATTGTATCTTTCCGTAAGATATGCCTGGATCACTGCCGAAATATCGATCTGCTCCCTTCTGGCATATTCCTCAAGCCACCTCGGAAGAGTGACTGTCGCTTCTGTCTTGCTGTTGTAATAATACTTTGCGTACTCGTCTACATCCACGTTCACTGTCTGAAAAAAAGCTCTTGAATATCCGTCACCCACATACGGTCTCAGGCTCTGGATATCTGAAGGTTCAGGGATCCGTTCTTTTTTCATGATAAGATTGTAAATGTATCCTGCGAGAAGATTCACTGCATTTGCCAGTGCCTGATCAAAACTGCTTCCGAAAGCTGCAAGATTATTCAGATCAGAAAACACCACGCAGTATTTACCATCCGGGCGCTGAAAAAAACATCCTGGATATGAATATATCAACTGGTATCCTCCTTCCGTGCCATTCTTTAAGCAGCATCCGCAAATCCGGACCTGCTGTCTGTAGTATTTATACCGTTATCATCTATAGATATTATACGCACTACTTCCTTCTTTGTCAATAATAATCACAATAGTAACATATAAAAATCATAATTTGATCATAGTAAAGTCCAATTTCTCATACGCAATAAAAACAACCCTTGCTTTTACGTATATACATAAAATATTTGCCTTTGGTGTAACATTGTGATATAATAATTATGAATGTCAGTTCAGATAAGGAAGGAGGAATCCACATAAAGCAGCACATTATTATGCCGGTCGCAGCGGCGGTCACAGCAGTTTTTCTGTCAGGATGTGCTTCCATCGGCGCAGGTATCGAGACCTATCTTAAACCGCCTAAGCTCAGCGAACAGCACGAACAGATATACAACGCCCTCATAAATACAGAAGGGTCAAAAATAAACCTTAAATACCCTAAATCCGGTTCCTTCCTTTCAGCCTTCGTTGTTTCGGACATAGACGATGAGCCTACCGATGAAGCCATCGTTTTCTACGAAAAGGCCAATTATACGGTAAACGACTTCTCCACACTGAGAATCAACTTTCTTGATCAGAAGGAAGGCCGCTGGGATTCCATGTATGACTTCGCTGCCGAAGGAACAGAAGTCGAACGAGTGTTTATTTCAAAACTCGGTGCTTCTGATGTGAAAAACGTAATTATAGGCACAGGTTTACAGACTGTAAAAAGTGCCCAGCTGTTCAGCTACAATGACGAGCAGAAGCCTGAACCGCAGCCCTTAGGCTATTATGCGGCAATGGACATCACTGATATAAACAACGACTCGATGAACGAGCTGCTCATGATAAACTGTACTCCTGACGGGAACACGGCTCAGCTGAAATGGCTCAACGAAAACAATAAACTTGTTTCCGGTCCTGTACTTGAACTCGCCGGCAACGTAACCGACGTACTTCAGATGATCTACGGAAAACTAAACGAAAACACCACCGCGATCTATCTCGACTCATACATAAACACCAATACCATTATAACCGAGATACTTCGTCCGGAAGTAAAGGACGACACGATCTCACTTATCCGTGTTACGGCTGACAACGCCGACTCCTCGCCTGTAAACGGCACGGTCCGCAATTCATCGCTTCTCTCAAGGGATATCGACGGTGACGGAGTGGTTGAGATACCGGTAAATTCAGTTTTCAAGGGATACGAGGATAAACCGGACACCGAACAGATAAGCATGACGAACTGGTACGTTCTCGAAAACAACATGTTCATCAGAAAATATTCCGGTTACTACAGCATAACAGACGGCTATGCCTTTATGATCCCCGAAAAATGGGAAAACAAAGTTACCGTCCGTACAGCAAATGACGATATAATTTTCTGCAAATACGATGAAAAAGCTGAAAACCAGACTCAGCTGATGCGTATCTGCGTAACCAGTTCCGAAGAAGCGGAACGCATAATAAACGAAAAGGAATACGCCGACTATGTAAAGATCAGCTCGAACGGAGACACGGTTTATCTGGTATGCCGGTCTGTATACAGCGGTCCTCTTGCACTTTCGGCAAGTGAAATACAGTTTAATTTCAAAATAATCAATTAAAGAAGGAGCAGAATATGAAAAAGATACTTGTATGCGAAGATGAAGACGTTATCCGTGACTTTGTCGTCATCAATCTTAAACGTGCCGGATACGACGTAACTGACGTAAACTGCGGCGAAGAAGCGCTTCGTGTATTCGACAGCGAACACGGAAACTTTGACGTAGCTCTGCTGGACATTATGATGCCTGGTATAGACGGCTTCACGGTCTGCAAAAAACTCAGGGAAAAAAGCTCGACCCTCGGCATTATCATGCTTTCAGCGAAAACTCAGGAAATGGACAAGGTAAGCGGTCTCATGATCGGAGCTGACGACTACATGACAAAGCCGTTCTCTCCTTCTGAGCTCACAGCCCGCGTTGACGCCATCTACCGCCGCGTACTCATGAGCTATTCCAAATCAGATGAGCCGCCGGTGATCGAATCAGGCCCGTTCCAGCTCAATCTCAAGAGCCGTACAGTATCTAAGAACGGAAAGCTCATCGATCTCACACAGGTTGAGTACCAGATACTCGAATATTTCATGAACAACAAGAATACAGCTCTCGACAGAACCAGTATACTCAATCACATCTGGGGCGAATCCTACGTCGGTGATGAAAAGATCGTCGATGTAAACATAAGACGAATCAGAATGAAGATCGAAGACGAACCATCCAGTCCGCAGTACATCATAACAATGTGGGGATACGGCTATAAATGGACCGAAAAATAAGTTTTAAACCTCTTTTGCAACCGCAGAAAAATCACGAAAAAAAGCGGCTCGCAAAGAATTCCATAGTTTACAGATGGGTGTTCAACAACCTCGCGGTACTGATACTTGTCCTCTTTGTAATTGCAACCATAATGATCTATGCGATACAGAACTATTATTATAATGCATCCCGGCAGTACCTTTCCAATAAAGTTCAGACAATGACCGGTGTACTCAACAGGTATTCAACCGATACATCCAGGAACTTCTCAGCAGAAGTCCGCAACATGGTCGAGACCTTTACTGACAAGGACAAGATAGAGCTGATGGCGATCAACTCAAAGGGAAAAGTAGTACTCACATCATCAGGTTTTTCACCGGACGACTCCATCTCAATGAACGACTACGATGAAGCGATCGCATCCGGAAGTACAGGTTACTGGTTCGGCAGATCCGAGAACAACGAAAAAATAATGGCTGTTTCCTGCCCTCTCTCCGCCAATAATGCCAATTACTCTGCCCTGCGCATGGTAGTATCAATATCAGAGGTCGACAGCAGGATAACATCTTTTACACTTCTTATAATCGCTTTCTGTATACTGAGTATTCTCCCCCTTGTTTTCTCGGGTGTATACTTTGTAGGTTCCATTGTGCGTCCCGTGCAGAAAATAAGTGGTGCAACCAAGAAATTTGCAATGGGCAACTTTACAGAACGCATACCGATCGAAACCAATGACGAGCTCGGACAGCTCTGCATATCTATCAACGACATGGCAGATGAGTTGTCAACCGCAGAGGCAATGAAAAACGAATTCATTTCATCGGTTTCTCACGAGCTCCGTACGCCGCTCACAGCGATCAAGGGGTGGGCAGAGACCATCAACGCAGGAAATGACGAGGAAACGACCAGAAAAGGCATCAGAGTCATTGTCAGCGAAACCGAGCGTCTTTCCCAGATGGTCGAGGAACTTCTCGATTTCTCGCGTATCCAGAACGGAAAATTCACTCTCCAGATCTCCAAGATTGACATTCTTGCCGAACTCGAGGACGCAATACTCATATACACCGAAAAGGCGCGTCACGACAACACACACATCAGTTACAATTCACCTGAGATGCTCCCGTTCATATACGCCGACAAAAACCGTATACGTCAGGTGTTCATCAACATAATCGACAACGCTATAAAGTACTCAAGCAGCCCTGATCACGAAAGCTTTATCGAAATAAACGCAAGCAAACTAGACGAAGATCACCTTTCTATAACCATTAAGGACAACGGCTGCGGAATTCCGGCTGCTGACCTTCCTAAGATCAAGACAAAGTTCTATAAAGCTAACCACACCAAGCGTGGTTCGGGAATAGGTTTAGCGGTTGCAGACGAGATAATCACAATGCATCACGGAAGTCTGAATATAACAAGTGAGGAACACGTAGGCACCACAGTCCAGATCATTCTGCCTACGGAAGATTCCGGTTTGAACGATCTGTAAATCATTAAAGAAAGAGGTAACCATGAGCAAAGAAGTTTACAAGTCAAAAATCGGCGGTCAGGCGCTGATCGAAGGGGTCATGATGAAAGGTGTCCACAAAGGGGCAATGGCCTGCCGCCTTCCTGACGGAACTATCGACCTTGAAACCTGGGATGAAAACAACGGAAAAAGTGCTCCCTGGTACAAGAAAACACCGTTTATAAGGGGCAGTTTCAATTTCATATCATCACTCGTAACAGGTTACAAATGTCTCATGAAGTCAGCTGAAAAGCAGATGACAGAAGAAGATTCCGAGGAAGAAATGACGAAGTTCGAAAAATGGCTCACTGACAAACTGGGAGAAAATCTTATGAGCGTTCTCTCCGGTATTGCAATGGTTCTCGGCGTTCTTATCAGTTTGTTCCTCTTCAAGTTCATTCCGACTTTATGCACCAAACCGCTTGAAAATATAACTGTTCTCAGAACAGCTGCTGAAGGTATTCTCAAAATAGCTATTTTCATCGGATATCTCGCAGTGACCGGAATGTCAAAGGACATCAAACGCACATACGAGTATCACGGTGCTGAGCATAAAACCATCGCCTGCCTCGAAGCACACGAGGAACTGACGGTTGCAAACGTAAAAAAGCAGGTGCGTTTCCACCCGAGATGCGGCACAAGCTTCATTTTTATCACTCTCTTTACAAGTATATTTGTTTTCTGCTTCATTCCTTCCTTTGCTGAATACGGAAAAGCGGCACGTATATTCATGAGACTCGGCATACAGCTCGCCCTCCTTCCTATCATTATTGGAATTGCCTACGAGCTCATCAGGCTTGCAGGTAAAAAATGCAACGCATTCACAAAAATTATATCTGCACCAGGTTTACAGATCCAGAGACTCACAACCCGTGAACCTGATGACTCACAGATCGAAGTTGCAATCGCAGCGATCAAACCTTGTATACCGGAAAACCAGGAGGAAGACGTTTGGTAACCGCAGGTTCTGTATTAAACGAAATCAAAAGCAGGTTTAAAAATGCCGGAATTGAAAACTATACTTTCGAAAGCAGATGCATAGTTGAAAGTGCGTTAAACCTTTCCCATGCAGCTCTTTTAGCAGACCCTGACAAACCGGTTGCAGATGAAGATGAAGCGCTTATCATTACTATGGCAAACCGCCGTTTAGAAGGTTATCCTCTGCAGTATATAATAGGAAAATGGGAGTTCTTCGGACTTCCGTTTTTTGTTGGTGAAGGAGTCCTTATCCCGCGTCAGGATACTGAAACTCTGGTTGAATGTGTTTTAAACGACGCTTCCAACCTGTCCGGGCCACGTATTCTCGATCTCTGCAGCGGCAGCGGCTGTATCCCTGTTGCTCTTAAAAAACACCTTGTAAACGCTGACATTGGCGCTGTAGAGTATTCTGATGCTGCTCTCGATTATCTTAACATGAATATCAGTCTGAACAACTCATCCGTTAAGGTTTACAAAGGTGATGTTCTTGATCCGGAATTCTTTTTAAACTTTAATGACCTTGATATTATAACATCCAACCCGCCGTATCTTACAGATGAAGACATGGCAAACCTTCAGGCCGAGGTTGCATACGAGCCTGAAATGGCACTTGCAGGCGGCTCTGACGGTTTACTGTTCTATAAGGTCATAACTGCACTCTGGAAGCACTGCCTTAAGCCGGGCGGAAAGCTTTACTATGAGATTGGCATTCACCAGGAAGGGGACGTATCACAGATACTTACCGAAAACGGGTTTACAAACGTGGAAACCCATACCGATCTTTGCGGTGTTATCAGAGTTGTATCCGGTGTTTACAACGGTCAGACGCTGTTTTAATTCAGTTTACAATTCTTTTTAAACACATCAGCGTTATAAACCAACACAACCGTTACACAGTTTTCATTTCAACAGTTGCATGTTTGCATAGTTTATTAACGCTTTCAGTTTGTTTTAAACCATAATAAACAAGCCGTCAACCAGTACTAAGTTGGTTGACGGCTTGTTTTTGTTTAATTACAGTTTAAACGTTTGTATCACGCTTCGCTTGTTTCTACGTCTTTTTTGTGGAACAGTCTCTTGAAAAAGCCCTTTTTCTCTTCCTTGGTTGTATCAGCCGCTATCAGTCTGAACTGTTCCTGTTCCGCGCGGTGGAGCTGCTGCTGCTGATCAAGAAGTTTCTGAAGGTCTGCTATCTGTCTGTCCTTTGCAGAAAGCTGTTCCTGAAGCTGTTTATCCTTCATTTCAAGCTGCTGCTGCATCTTCAGATGCTGATCAGTATTGCAGTCCATAAGCTGTTTTATCTGCTGGTCCTTTGAGCTTATCTGTTCCGATAAAACCTTTAAAGTTGCATCAAAGTAGGATGAAAACAGGGTTGTCTGTGCCTGAAGGCTGATATCTTCGTATATTCCGTCACCTTCGCCCTGCTGGTTTACAGGCGCATCGGCAAAAAGTTCAAGTGCATCCTTGCTTATGAGTTTCATCTTTCCGTTATACTTTACAAACTTGTTTAATGAACTGTCTGTCTGGTTTAATCGTTTGTAAACTGCCTGAGTTGTTACATTTGCAAGCGTTGCAAATTCTTTTATAGTAACATACTGCTGTTCTGTTTGTTCCATATATTTTCCTCCCGGAGTCCGCTATCTGTTGTCAACTAATATATTGACCTGTTTTTAACTGTAGTTTAATTATATACCTTTTCATCGCGGTTGTCAATAGATTTTTGGTGTTGCTTCATCGATTCCTTCCGCCTCTGTGCCACGCATTTCCGCGGTTTAATGAGGTTTAAAGGCTCTTTTGTAAACCTTTAAACCTTCCTCGCATTCGCAAACCGCATGGTTTCATAATTTGCAGTTTCGAGTTGCATGTTGGTTGGTTGCAAAGGTTTAATGGTTTAAAATCAGGTTGTAAACCATGATTTTTTTATGAAAAATTGTTTTTCTCCTCTTGTTCTTCTCCTGTATTATATATAATAGAACGCAGGAAAGCAAAGGTATCTATTGCCTGAAGAAAATTATTCCACGATTATATGTAGCTTTTTGAGCTATTTTGTATATAAATTTTACTACTAAATGGAAACTCTTAGGAGAAAAAATACCTCTTAGGGCGAAACGACTACCTCTTAGGGCGAAACGGTTGAAATTATCCGAAATATATTTTATAATAAAAGCATAGAAAACAGCAAAACAAAATCAAATAAAAAAACAAACTATAAAAACAAAAAATCAAAAAGAAAACGTAATTTCAGGAGGAAAAAACTATGAAAACAATTTATAATGAATGCCTTGGTAACACAGAACTCATCTACACAGCTTTCAGCGAAACAGACGAGGAAACAAAGCAGAACGTATACGGAATCATGGTAAAAGATACACACTCACACCGTGAGACCATACTCCACAGCTTCACAACAAAGCGTGATCAGGCAATAGACTTCATCGAAACACTGGTAAGAAACATCGTAGAGCCGGATTTCGTAAGCGAAATCGCAGAAGACTATATTCTTGCTTAATTAAAGACATTATCTATTGATCGGAACTCATTTCTTTAGTATAGCAATATACAATGGCAAACAAACCTCTGATTCCTTAAAAAATCAGAGGTCTGTTTGTATATACAGAAAAGGTTAAAATATTAACATGCACAACCCGCGTAAAAACGAGTGATATAAAAAATCAAACTGCAATTGCCCCGAATAGTATCATTATATTATTAAAAAAAAACGGTTAAAGCAGACATATTTTTCCACAGCAGTTTGCTATCTATCCACATCATTAATTCACGAGAATTTTAAAAAAATTTCAATTTTCTCTTGACAATCATCAGAAAATATAGTATAATATAAAAGCTGTGTGATGCACAGCACACAATTCGAATCCCACTGCCGCTATTATATGGCCCGTTGGTCAAGAGGTTAAGACGCTGCCCTTTCACGGCGGAATCATGGGTTCAATTCCCGTACGGGTCACCAAATCAAAAAGCTCAGAAACACTGCTTTTACGCTGTTTCTGAGCTTTTCTTTTTCTCTTGCTGTGAGGGCCCTGCATTATGTTATTAACCACTATCTGAAATACGCTTCCTGCAGTTCTCTCAGGTACAGCCTGAGCACTGAAGGATCGCCAAAGGTCACTGCAACGCCCTGCGAGTATAAATGAGCCTGTTCCCATGCGGTCATGAGTTCTTCTGTAAGTCCCTTGTCAAACCCCAGGATCTCACTTATACGTTCTGTCTGCCCGGCAGGCTTTGTTTTCAGAGCGTGTCCGAATATCTCTGAGATAAAGTAGAGTTTTGCCTCCGTCTCTTCTGCATCGTCATTGACACCTATAAAAATCGGTCTGTACCAGCATGTGCAGACATCCCGTATGAGTCTGTCCATGCGCCCTGTATCACTGCATACGCCTGCAGCTTCTGCAAAACTGACCATAGCCTCAGCCAGTTTCTCCTTCGGAAGCTTAGTCTTTTCGACGCACAGATAATACTTGAAACTTTTAAACTTCATGTCTGCATCCAGCTCGATACCAACCTGCATAAGCGGTGACTCCTGCATTCCGAGCCCTTCTTTCAAGGCTTTCATACATCTGATGCATTTGTCCGTGATATCAGACGGCACATCAGGAAATTCCTCTGAGATCAGCTTTTCCGCAGTTTCCATGCTGAAAAAATTCCGTAACTGAAGTATCATTCTGTAAGTCGGTGTATAAATAGTACCAGCCTCAGAAAAATCACATATCTTCGCTTCGTAGTTTTCGCAGATGCGCTTAAGCCATCTTTCAAATATCTCTTTTCGCCAGCCCTCGTGTACCTCAAAATCATTCTTTGCTAAATGATAGAGCTTTGAGCGTTCAAAACATCCGTTCTTCAGAGTAAGGCCGATATATTCAAGGGTATCGGTTCCCTTATGTCCGTATTTCAGCGTCGAAGAAACTGCAAATTCGTGCAACGCCATAATAAATTACTCACCAGCCTCGGTTACTTTAGTTTCTTCGGCTTTTTCCACTGTTCCAGCCGTCGTTGTAACTTCTTCAGTATGAGCTGTTCCCTCACTTTCAGCCGCTGTTGTTCCGGCCGGAGCTTCAGTTGTCTCAGTCCCTGTTACTGCAGGATTTATAGCTTCACCCGGATTTGCAAACTTACAGTCTGCAAGAATAACATTGCATTCACCGACGTCCGAACTGGCAAGAGAAATCCTGAGCCATTCGTACTTCGACATATCTGCACTGAACTGTACAGGTGCCGTCTTTCTGTGTACTTCCTGCTCGAATACAACTTCTCCGTCACCTTCAATTCTGAAGATCGCCTTAGCGTCTTTGTATGATGTATCCTCGCATGCAACAGTGCCGCTCATTACACCGCACGTCTTTCCCAGATAGTATTCCGCACTTGCTGTTTCACTGCTCCAGCTGTTGTCTGCACTAAGTGTAACCAGGCCGCCTGCCATGTACATGTTTCCCGAGCTGTCTTTAAGCTCCACACCTGGATCAATTATTTCGAACCTGTTCTGTTTTGTACATGTCAGATCATAGAGATATAAAGGTTTGACTGCTTCGATATCATTTATCTCCTTTGTGATCCCGTCGTCATCGACTATCCCGTCAGCCTTGTTAAGAAGCTGCAGAGCATAGATATAGTTTTCCTCATCACGTGCTTTCCTGACTTCATCCGTTAAAAATGTCTTAATATAACCTGTAAGATCAGTCTTATCCTTTATTTCATAATTATTTGTGACGTATACTATCTGATCAAGAGCACCGATAACATCACCACGGCTTACATAGTCAGCTGCCATGGAAACAGCCATTGCTGTAACAGCCTTGTTTTCCAGATCATCTGCAGTCGAAGTAAGCTCTTCAGGGAATCCGCTCTTTCTCTTCTGTAAACGTACATAGTCCACAGCACCTGTATACTCATTCTTTTCAATATATTCATCGACCTTTGAAGAGATCTCGTCCTTTAATGAAGAAACAGCCTCATCCTTCATAAGCTGAGCATCTGAGTAGTATCCGTCCTTTTCGATGACCCTGCCGAGATATTCAAGAGTCTGCGTATAATTTCCTGCTTCGTAGTTATTCCGGGCGCTCAAGTAGTTTGCCTTTGATCCCTTAAGCGACTTAACATCATCAGTAATACCAGTGATGAAAGAAGTTATTTTGTTCACCTTGAGAAGTTCAGCAAAGTCGATGAGCTTTTCAAATTCTTCATAAGTGATCTCATTTTTTGCATAACTGTCGACATATGTGCTGATACGTGTTTTCATACCTTCTGAAAGTGTATCAAGTTCATTGTCCTTAAGAGTATTTGAATCATAAATACCGAGCGCTGCGTCAAAATCCCTGTTATCAACCTGTTCAAGGATCTTGTTTGCTTCGCCGCATCCTGTAAGACTGATTGCGATACTCAGCGCAGCTATTCCTGAAGCTATCTTTCTGTTCTTCATTTTTATCCTCCGGTTTATAAATTATCAGGATTATAATTGTTTTTGTATTTATGCTTTAAATTATATCACATAAGATGCAGAAGTTTCAACATATTTCTTGCTGATGCGGAAACTATAGCCAAAGCACTGAATATTGCCGTTTAAAGAACTCCTGATATGTAGATTCTGACGTTATAAACGCTATTTTTTATATTGACTTGATGTGCAAAAAATGATAAAATTTTAGTATAGAGATTATTAGTGAGAGGGGACTAATAAACATGATTTTTATTACCGGAGATGTACACGGCGAATACGATCTCCGCAAGTTCGGCAAGGACGAGTTTCCTGCGCAGTCCGGACTCACCCGAAAGGATTACATGATAATCTGCGGTGATTTTGGATTTCTGTGGGATGAATCCCGGACTGAACGCTACTGGCTGAAGTGGCTGGAACGCAAGCCGTGGACCACACTGTGGATCGACGGTAATCACGAAAACTACTCACTTCTCGGCCGGTACCGCATAGAGGACTGGAAAGGCGGCAAGATCCAGAAGATCACCGACAGCATCTATCATCTGTGCAGGGGCAGCGTATTCACCATCGATGACAAAAAAATATTTGCGTTCGGCGGCGCGGAAAGCCACGACAAGCAGTTCCGCATACCCGGCGTTTCATACTGGCCTCAGGAGATGCCGTCACTTCGTGAAATGACACTCGGAGCCGAAAATCTTGAAAAAAACGACTGGAAAGTTGACATTGTTATCTCACATTCACTTCCGACGTTTATTCTTAAGGAACTGGAAATGACAGATATCTACAAGCCAAACCGGCTGACTGACTTTTTTCAGAAAGTCAATCACAATCTTGACTTTGATCTGTGGTTTTCAGGGCATTACCACCGCAACATGCAGTGTACGCACAAACACTATATGATATTCGACAGCATAGCAAAGATAACGGGGAACACTTTCGAAATAGTCGAAGGTGAAGAGCTTGACTGACGAATTTACTGCACTGCAGGCAACAGAAAAGAGGAACCTATACATGAAAAAAATCGCGAGCTTCACAGTAAACCATGACACACTTGAAAAAGGTGTTTACATTTCAAGAGTAGACGGCGATGCCATTACATACGACCTCAGAATGAAGAAGCCTAATGCAGGAAGCTTCATTTCACCGAAGTCACTCCATACTATAGAACACCTTCTTGCAACTTATGTCCGCAACTCGGAATATTCCGACCAGATCATCTACGCCGGACCTATGGGCTGCCGCAGCGGCTTCTATCTTATAGTACGCGACAGCGTATCCAGAGCAGAAGTTCTTGAGCTTGTAAAGAAAGCATTCGTATTCATCGCAGACTTTACCGGAACCATCCCTGGTTCATCAAAGGCGGAATGCGGCAACTATCTCGAACATGATCTCGATGCTGCAAAGGCTGATGCTGCGGAATACAACGAAGCACTTAAGAACGTTACTGCAGATGACATGAACTACAAAGACTGATAAATACCATAACATGCAAAAAGACCGTATCCCTTTAAAACAGCGATACGGTCTTTATTTTTCAGAAAATCTGCGGTCAGATCACATAGTCATTGTTATTGTTCGCACGGTCTATAACATCCTTAACGGTTATACTGTTGAGATAATCCGTAGTTCTTTTATGGAGCTCCTCCCAGATGAAAAGAGTCATGCATTCGCCCGCTCTCGGACATTCGTTGACCTCGTTTTCAAGGCAGCTTACCGGAGCAAGATTTCCTTCGGTGACCATGAGTATCTCACCTACGGTGCAGCTTTCAGGAGAACGGGCAAGCTTGTAACCACCCTGATAGCCTCTGTTTGTTTTAAGTATTCCCGACCTGTTCAGCATCGGAACGATCTGTTCGAGATATTTCTTTGAAATATTCTGTCTTGCGGCAATATCCTTCAGTGTTACGAAGCCGTCATCAGCATGCATCGCAAGATCTATTACAAGTCTTAGCGCATATCTTCCCTTTGTTGAGATCTTCACAGTATCTCCTCCGTTCATGAAATGATAATATTATTATACCATAGGTTTACTATGTTTTCAATAGCTGTTTTAACGCAGTTCCTCCTGAAATGTCACAGAAAAAACATACAAATTTTTATGGAAGAATATAAGATTTTATGGATTTCGTGAAAGTTTTTGTTAAATGTCATGTGCACAATTGCTTTTCTGATATGTAAATACTGGTCTTTTGCTGTATCCATGTACGGCTATACTGATTTGTCTATATATGATATTCCATTTTATCTATTTGACATAACCCATATGCTATGGTATCATAAATACAGAAGATAAAAGCAGATACAATGATTCAGTAAAAAATAATCTTCTATTAAATATGACATTTTCATTTAACTTTACACATACAATCCTAACCCGAAAAGCCGGTGCTCGAAAGAGTACCGGCTTTTCACCTTGTTAAGCTTTTTTCCCTTGATTTTCGCGTATATTATGGTATAATTATAATGTATGCAAAAAAGAATTTACCGGAAATGAGGTGTCTGAACTGGAAACAACCGAGGGACTTTCAATTGCAGTTTCCTTTGTCTTTCTCGGAAAACTGCTGCTCATACTCTTCCTTATCTTTCTGGTGACGCTTCTTACACCAAAGCTTGCAGCTTTAATCGACCGGCACCGCAGTCAGAAGGAACGACCCGGTGAGGACGAAAGACTTTATCAGGTGCGAAGTGCATTCGAACCCGCTCCTGACGACGAAAAACCATTAAAAACTCTGTTTCCTGAGGTTCAGGAACACAATAAAACAACCAGAAATGAGGACGAATAAATGGCAAAGAATAATAACAATCAGAAAATGGTCGAAGCCATCACTTCAATGGATGAAGACTTCGCAAAATGGTATACCGACATCGTAAAGAAAGCTGAACTTATCGAATACACAAGCGTAAAGGGATGTATGGTGATCCGCCCTTACGGCTACGCTATCTGGGAAAACATCCAGAAGATACTCGACGGAATGTTCAAGGCTACAGGTCACGAAAATGTCTGCATGCCTATGTTCATCCCTGAAAGCCTTCTCCAGAAGGAAAAGGATCACGTTGAAGGCTTCGCTCCGGAAGTAGCATGGGTAACAATGGGCGGTAACGAAAAGCTCGAGGACAGACTCTGTGTACGTCCTACATCAGAAACTCTCTTCTGTGAACACTACGCAAACATCGTTCACTCATACCGCGATCTTCCTAAGCTCTACAACCAGTGGGTAAGCGTTGTAAGATGGGAAAAGACAACACGTCCTTTCCTCCGTTCAAGAGAATTCCTCTGGCAGGAAGGTCACACTATCCACGCTACTGCTGAAGAGGCTATCGAAGAAACAGAAAAGATGCTCAATGTTTATACAGAATTCTGCGAAAAGTATCTCGCAATGCCTGTTATCCAGGGTAAGAAGACTGAAAGCGACAAGTTCGCAGGTGCTGTTTCAACATACGCTATCGAAGCTCTCATGCACGACGGCAAGGCACTTCAGGCCGGTACTTCACACTACTTCGGCGACGGTTTTGCAAAGGCTTTCGGCATCGAATACACAGACAAGGAAAACAAGAAAGTAAATCCTCACCAGACATCATGGGGCGTTACAACACGTCTTATCGGTGCCATCATCATGACTCACGGTGACGACAACGGTCTCGTTCTCCCACCGGCAGTTGCACCTGTCCAGCTCGCTATCATCCCGATCGCAATGCATAAGGAAGGCGTTCTCGACAAGGCAAATGCTCTCGCAGATGAACTCAGGGCTGCAGGCATCAGAGTAAAACTCGACGACACAGATAACTCAGCAGGCTGGAAGTTTGCCGAATACGAAATGAAGGGCGTTCCGGTAAGACTCGAGATCGGTCCTAAGGATATCGAAAACAACCAGTGCGTTCTCGTAACACGTCACAACCGTGAAAAGACTGTAGTAAGCCTCGACAACCTCGCAGAAGAAGTTCAGAAGAAGCTCACTGAAGTTCATGACGGTCTCTACGCAAAGGCTCTCGAAAACCGCGAAAAGAGAACTTACGCATGTAAGACAATGGACGAGATCATAAAGAGCCTCGAAGAAAAGGGCGACGGTTTCGTTAAAGCTATGTGGTGCGGCGAAGAAGCATGTGAAGATGAAGTCAAGGAAAAGACAGGCGTTGGTTCAAGATGCATCCCGCTCAAGCAGGAACACATCTCCGACGTATGCGTATGCTGCGGCAAGCCGGCTAAGCACATGGTTTACTGGGGCAAGGCGTACTGATAACTCAGTAATATCAACTTATATGTTCAAAAGGCACCTGTTGGGTGCCTTTTCTGATAAATGTGGCGCATTCGGCGCAATTTTACAAAACAAGCTGACTAGCTCGTTTTTTCTATAGCAGTCTTCGTCCCGCAGGGGTGAAGACTACCATTATACAGAAGCAAACGGGAGCACCGGATTTTGATTTACCGGTACTCCCGCTGATTTTATTTATTCAGAGTAATCCTTAAGGATGAAAATTGCTGAATATCAGAATGATGTTATCTTTTTTGAAAGATACTGCTGAAGTCTAGCAAGGTCTGCGATAGTTACATCACCGTCGCCGTCAACATCTGCAGCTTTCAGCCATTCTTCAGGTAAAGGCTTATCTCCTAAAAGATAAAGTGACAGATACGACAGATCTCCGACGTCTATCACTTTGTCTCCATTGACATCCCCTTTTTTCTGACTGTCATCTTCTGCATGTAACTTTGAGCTGTCATATGTTCGCTTTCCGGTTCGCTGAGCATCTTTGATCCGTCATCCGCTCTGAAACGCACCGCAAACTTTCCTTCCGGATAAGTTGCACTCAACGCCTGAAGCTTTAAGCTTGCGTAATACTCTCCCGGCGGGATTTCAACCTCAGCTCTGTATTCATCTGCTCCCTTTATTGGTTTTCCGAATTCATTTGTGGTCTGTTTAAGATAATAGACGCCGTCTTCGAGATAATAACCTTTAAATCCGCTCATTACATATGCAATACCGTCCTTATCCAGTACCTCATTAGGTGCGGCTGAGCAAACCGCAGCTGTCGCATTAAATAACACTGATAAACACAAACCTAAAGTAAACATTTTCTTTTTCATAATAAAATACCCCCATATTTGAAATTTATTTTTATAATCATTCGAACTCTATAAGCTCTACTTCGAATGCCTCTATAAATATAGTGTCTTTCCGCACAGATTTGTGACAGAAAAATTCAAAGTTTGTACCAACTCATAAAATCAGTAGCAATAAATTAGTTGTATTGCTATATCACAAATAGGTTAGCTACCTCTGGCAGCTTATTATAGTATCATGCATCGTTGCACATGATGCCTTTTATTTTGCTGTGAAACGCCCCTTTTCAACTTATTGATTCAACAATTTTATCACACTCATCATACGGAATATTCGCTGCATATACAGTCGTCAGCAAATTTCCTTTTCCGTA
>CADAPI010000014.1 GCA_902789705.1 uncultured Ruminococcus sp. | reverse complement strand
CCTGTTTTCAACAATTTTAAATGAATTCGTAAATGAATTGCCTGTTATTTAGCCAGAATACCCATTGAATTCTTTTACTTTATGTGTATAATAGAATTATAATTATTACTTAAGTCGCCCTCTGAGAAAGGAATCATATAATGAAGAACATTTTTGCGAGAAGCTCCGCAGCATTACTGTCATTATGCATGCTCACAGGTCTAACATCGTGTGCGGCAAAAGAAGCGAACGAACCTGTAGCGAATACTCCAGCCGACGAAGCAAATGAAAAGTATATCGCACTTACTTTTGATGACGGCCCAAATACATCGACAACCAATGAAGTCCTTGATATTCTTGAAGAGTATAATGTCAAGGCAAGTTTTTTCCTTATCGGAGATAACATTGATGATAAAAGCGCAAAAACCGTCAAGCGTGCGCATGATATGGGATGCGAGATCGATAACCATTCAAAATCCCACGACTACATGAATAAAATGACTGTCGACGAGATCAAATATGAGATAAAATATGTTGATGACTATGTATACAAAATCACAGGCGAATATCCATCCTTTTTCCGCCCGCCTTTTATTGCAGTCAGTGATGATATGTACAGCGCAATTGATATCCCGTTTATCTGCGGTAAGGGCTGCGACGACTGGATGGATGACGTAACTGCTAAACAGCGTGCAGATAGTGTTATCAAAAATGCCAAGGACGGCCAGATCGTTTTACTGCATGATGCAGAAGGCAATAAGCAGACAGTCAAAGCACTGAAGACTATCATCCCGACACTTCAGAAAGAAGGCTATACATTCGTTACTCTGAACGAATTATTTGAATGCAAGAATGTCGAGCCGGATGAAGATCATATGTACAGTATTGTACCGGACACAGATACTGTTGCATAAGATAATGAACGATTTACTATTGATCACTCATCATCTTATGTAATGCAATTGAAAACTAACACCAAAACTCGCAGAAGTTTTCAATGAAAAAATTAGACTGAAAATCTGAAATGATATTACAAAAGCTGCACCTCGCGTGCAGCTTTTTTTAATTGTCCCGGCTCTCCCGGAACGAGTGAATTGTTTCCGCTAAATAAACTTTACAGTTTCCTCAAGCGGCTTCTTGTTTGAGTGAAGCTTTGCAGGATGGCTTTTTTCTGACGGATATCCCAGTGCTACCATCATTGCAGGAACGTGATTTTCAGGCAGATTGAATGCTTTTCTAACCTCATCGGAATTAAATCCGCGAATCCATAAACTGTGAACGCCGAGTTCTGTTGCCTCAAACATCATGTGAAGTGCAACGGAACTTGCATCCTGCTCTCCGCAGTTATATCCTTCTTCACGAGGATTGTTCCATACTTCATCACTGTTGTAGCAAACAAGAAGTACCAGCGGGCATCCGGAAAGTGAAGCTTTCGTGCTGACAGCTTTTTTTATCGCTTCTTCACTTTGTATAACATAGATCCTCTGCGGCTGATAGTTACATCCCGTAGGTGCGAGCCTTCCGGCTTCAAGGATGAGTTTAAGCTTTTCATCCTCTACCGGCTTTGAATCAAAATATCTTTCTGAGAATCTTTCCTTTGCAAGTTCAAGAAATGTCATTGTGTTTTCCTCCTGTTATATTCATACCTGTATTCCTGTGAAAATTACTGCATCCGGCATAATTACACCTTTATGATCGATCATTTTTTTCAACTGCGAGATATCTCTCAGAGGTTTCTAGGTTATTATTTTATTGATATATACTTCTGATACTTACTATTCGGTTTTTCAGGTAATGTCATTGAAAGTTGACCTTTCTCTAACAAGCTTTGAATATATTTTGAAGCAGTTTTTCGCTCCTTAACTCCCAAATAGTCAGCAATTTCTCTTGTGCTTCTTGCCGTTTTACAGTAAGTATTTGTTTCTCAATTTGATTTCTGATATTCGAACCAGAATTTTCATTGCTTGTTTCTATAGTAGTATCTTGAGTAGCATCTTGGGTAGCATCTTGGGTAGCATCTTGGGTATTACTACCCAAGTCAAGACGATCAAAAGGAATTGTGACAACTATTGCGTTATCTCTGAATTCAAAAGCTTCTTTACCGTAAATATCTACAATTCTCGGTACACCTCGTCCGGACATCTCACTTATATGCAGCTGAAGAAATATTTCAGAAAGCTTGTCATTGACCGGAACAGAAATCCCGGCAAAAAATCCGTCTTTTGTCTGGTTGAACGGTAAAGTCCCGAGCGAAGTGATCTCTATTCTATCCTTATATGCATGAAATTTAGGGGCTGAACCACTTGTCCACAAATTATGCTGAAAGGCATGTAACTTTCAACAGGTCAAAATGATCAGGCAGCTAAACGAAAGCAGGCTAACAGTGGCTGAGTGCTGTACTGAGAAAGAAGTAAATCATTTTAGTCTTCTTTGTAGTTGATAATAAAGTTACTGTATTCACTAAATAATTTTCGATCGAGCTTGAACTCTCTGTCTGGGAGCGTTACAGTTTTCAGGTTATCACACTCACCAAATACATATTCTCCGAACACCTTCACGCCTTTACCGATGGTCAGATCTGTAAGAGCAGGGCATTAATCAAATGCGCTTTCACCTATCTCAGTCACGCTGTCAGGCAGGGTTATGCTTTTAAGACTTGTACAACCACTAAACGCAAACCTTCCTATAGATGTTAAGCTGTTTCCGAAAATTACGCTTTCGAGTTTTTCATCTGAAGCAAAAGCAAATTCCCCGATTGAAGTAACACTGTTTCCTATAGTTACACTTTTAAGACTTCTGCAATCATAAAATGCATGGTCTCCGATAGAAATAACGTTTTTTCCAATAGTTACGCTTTCAAGTCTGTCACACTCTTCAAATGCATTGTTTCCTATTGAGATCACGCTGTCGGGGATAGTTAAACTTGTGATATGGCAGCTCCAAAATGCACCGTCATCGATCTCAGTCACGGTGTCAGGTATCGTTATTCTATCGATCTGGTGCCGATCGCTCGCAAATGCCTGATAACCGATTTTGGTCACACCATATGGAATAACGATATCTTTAATGTCGTCGTCACCGAAATATAACATATGTATTTTTTTCAGCACGCCGTTTTCTATTTCAAGTTCCAATTATAATACACCTCTCTCATTTTCAAGGAATTTCAGTACAAATTTTCTGTACTCTGTACCAAGCGGAAGTTCAAGGTCTGTGTACAGTTCACGTCTTTCGGTGAGCACCTTTGTATTTGTACGCGGGTCGACGCCTTCTTTCTGTACATTTCTGAAATATATGCCCTGTCCTCTTTTCTGCCATGCCGGAAGGTCATTATAGTTTATTCCGTGCTGGAAAAGAAGTTCGTTCTTGTATGCAAGACTTTTACCGCTCAGTTCGCGTGTAGCAGCGTCCTTGTCCATGCCCTCTTTTCTTAACAGCCAGTAGCAGTGCGCATTCAGTGAATTGCGGTGTGAGTCTTCCTGCCTCCATGCGAAATAATCCTCTACCCTTTTGAGACTCGGAAGCGGTACTATACGGCAGTCAAATGTAGCGACTTTACCTAGCATAAGTGAAAACGCCGCACTTGCTTCACCGGCAAGTGTTGTGTTTAACTTGCGTACCTTTCTTCCGAATGCATTGTCTTCCGGGTGGAAAAGGAGCGAGATCTCATCACTTTCGCTGTAACCGTAAACGATACGGAATCCTGATGATTCCATAAGTGCCTTTACTGTACCTGTCATCATATCGCGGAAACGCACATCAAAAGGAGCTTCAAACTTACATATCTCCTTGGTAAGACGGGTAAAACTTCTTCCGTCAAGTCTCGCAACAATATACATATCCGGGAGGATGTACTGGTCAAGTGACTCCTCATATACTCTCATCATTTTATCAAACTCATTAAACCTCATGATTTTTCCTCCTTCCATTTTTCTGTAACAAAATTACCGTTTTCCATATATACATAATACAGCTCGTCAAAACCTTCACTGTAATCTGGCATTTCAAGTATCGCGTGAGTATGTGCGACTGCCGTCCTCGGAACTTTCGCCTTACCTTCACGCTTTTCATTGCGTTCAATGCATTCTGAGATTGAAGAACGGAAGTAATATCCTATGATCTTAAAACCAGCTTCCTTAGCCGGAATGATATATCTTTCCCGGTCAGCTCTTGTCGGATCAGTATTATCGATCACAAAAGATCTGCCCGATGAAATGCACTCCTCCAGCATAAGCTTTTCCCTGTTACGTGTATTGAGCACGTCCAGACTGATGTGAGCGTAGTCTTCAAAATATTTATGATAGTAACTTGTTTTTCCGCAGGCCTGTATTCCAGTGAAAATAACTGCATCCGGCATGCTGACACCTCCTTAGTATTGTTCCGTGTTCATGTTATCAATAATTCTCCTTGAATTTGTCGGCCACATAAATACAAAAAGCCCCACAGATAAAATCTGTGAGGCTCTGAATAATCGTGAAATATAAAGCTGTATAAATCTGATTATCTCTTTGAAAACTGCGGTGCACGACGAGCTGCCTTGAGACCGTACTTCTTTCTTTCCTTCATTCTTGGGTCACGTGTGAGGAGACCTGCTGACTTGAGAGTTGCTCTGAGTTCAGGGTTGAAGAGAAGGAGAGCTCTTGAAAGGCCGTGTCTGATAGCACCAGCCTGGCCTGTTACGCCGCCGCCTGCAACTGTGCAAACGATGTCGAACTTGCCAAGTGTTTCTGTGAGAGCCATTGGCTGACGAACGATGAGCTTAAGTGTTTCAAGACCAAAGTAATCGTCGATGTCTCTGCCGTTGATTGTGATCTTACCTGTGCCGTTATATACTCTAACTCTTGCTACAGAATGCTTTCTTCTGCCTGTTCCGTAGTAGTATTTTTCCTTTGATTCGTACATGTTAATTTGCTCCTTTCTTAGAATTCGTAAGCTTCTGGCTTCTGAGCTGCCTGCTTGTGTTCAGCGCCCTTGTAAACTCTGAGACGTGTTAATGCTGCTCTGCCGAGTGTGTTGTTAGGGAGCATGCCGTTTACTGCGATCATCATAGCCTTGTCAGCCTTGTGAGCCATAAGGTCCTTGTAGCTTTCTGACTTGAGTCCGCCGATCCAGCCTGTGTGCCAGATGTACTTCTTCTGTTCGAGCTTCTTACCTGTGAGGATAGCCTTGTCACAGTTGATGATGATTACGTGATCACCGCAGTCTACGTGTGGTGTGTATGTTGGCTTATGTTTACCTCTTAAAATGTGAGCAGCCTTAGCAGCAACTCTACCGAGTGGCTTGCCTTCTGCATCTAAAATATACCACTTACGATTTACTTCGCCTGATTTAGCCATATAAGTTGACATATTCGATTCCTCCGTCTTAATTTAGATTATTTAATAATAATTGCCGATAAACCAAATATCGCAAGAAGCCTTTAACGGCAATTATTCAGTATTATCGCAACACAACATTATTTATTATACATTGATTTGCTCCGGTTGTCAATCGTATTTTCACTATTTTCAGCTGATTTTAAGGAGATTTTCAGAATTTTCTTTTATTTATTGAATCTGTTCATCTGATTTGCATGTATTCTTTATATTTCTACACTATTCTCCCTGTTTCAGATTTACGGTTATAAATCAGAGCACTGCACTATTGAAAAAAGGAATGCATTATGCTATACTACTTAGTAATGATAACTTGATCAGACATAATTCACCCTGAACTGTACGCCAGAAGTACAGTCAGCGTTTTTATATTTTATAAATGAAGGGATAACGAATGAAGAAAAAAGCCCTGTCTGCTCTATGCATTGCTTTTCTGATGTGTTCGATCACCGGATGTTCATCGAAAAACACCGGAGAACTTTTCCAGGACCGCATAAACAGCGCAGTGAAAGAGCGGTCTGAAATAAACAGTGATTCTGATTACATCAGTTACAAAGCTGATCTTTCCGCAGGAAGACTTACCGACGGACATTATTCACACGCAGGATTACAGGTTGATACTGACGGGACCGGCACTGATGAAACAGCCGGAAAAGCTGCTGTTTCATTATCGCAGAACAGCATGCTGAACGTGCATTACTATCTTGATGAAGCTCACAGAAATGAGATAACTGACCCCTACCACGATTTTATCCGGCTTGCTCCGGGACAGTCTCTTTATGCCGTAGCCGAGAAAAAAAGCGGAAGTTCACCGGAAAAATATTCTTTCTCCACATTCCGCGTTTACAGTATAAAAGACGGTAAAAAAGATCTTGTTTCCGATAAATACGACGAAAAAACCGGTCTTTTCTTCACTGCTCCGGACAAGTGTGACGGACTTGAATTCTCAGCCGGACCGGTCGGAAAATACGAAAACAAGGAACTCACTCTTTCTGATTACTATACCGACGACACCTTTGCCCACATAGATGCCGGCGGAAAATGGAATGTCGGAGGAAAAGAATTCAGTGCAGGTAAAGCTGAAACAGGTCCTTTCGGCCTTTACAGTGTAAAATACGAATTTGATTCAGATAAATACTTCTTTGTTTCATCGGAACCGAAGTACAGCTTCTTAAACGAGAACAGTGTCGAATTCAGAAGCACATCAGCATCTGACGATATTTCGGAATATTCAGTTGAACTTCACCCTTACATAAGTGTAATCCTGAAAACTCCGGACAGTAACACGAAAGCAGAAGTAAACGGTGAATCTGCAGGCTCGTTCGCAAAGGGACAGGACATTGTGCTTGATCACCTTAAATTCGGTGATACCATAGTTCTCAACTGCAGTAAGAAGGACGTTCCGCAGTATGACAAAACCGTTCTTTCGCTTGAAAAATCTGACGACAACTTTGCACGGTACACATTCATCGTCAAGGAACAGTCCGAGGATTTCACATTTGATCCGTCGGAATACACGTTTGAACACGGAAAGGTTGCTTTCAGCTATCTTGGAAAACCTATAACCGGAAAGATAAGCCTTGCAGCAGGACGCCAGATCGAATACTACGAGGATTCGGCTGATGAGGGATACTGGCTGCCGACCGGAAACAACGTTATTACTGTTTCCGAAGATCCGGAAGAAACGGCAAAGCAGCTTGAAAAGATACGTTTCTACGAAAAGAAGCTCGTAACAGTAACACTTCCGCAGCCATCTGCAGGCGGAAGCGTGATCTACAAAAAGGATGACCTTACACTTACCGGAAAAACAGAGAAAATGCTTGCCGGAACCGAGATAAAGCTTATCCTTAAACCGTGGGCCGGCTGGGAAAGCGCAGCCGAAGGTGATACATTCACTGTATCGGACGAATCTGACGAACAGACGGTTACCATAGGTGATGTGAACGTAAAGAATATTTTTAAGGAAATAAACGAACACAGACCTAAACTGAAAGTTATCGCTGACAAGCTGGTCGGTACGGACATGCAGTTTACCGTACGAACATCTGACGTTTCTGAAAATGAACTCAGCCGTGACATCAAAAACAACGTTCTTCTCGACACCACGACCGGAACTGCTGACGGAATATATATTTCCGCAGACAACGGAAAAATAGCGAAAAGCCAGATTGTTAAGCTCCACATTGTAAAAACCGATTCAAAAGGAAATGAAACAACCGAAATCATTTATTTAAATGAACTTCCTTCCGAAAAGAAGATAGACATTTACAGTCAGAACGAATCGAACACAGCCGATGTTTACTATACGGATATTACGATCACTATCTCGATAGCATTCAGGCAGACTTTCGAACCGAGAAATTATGAAAACGCTGTTCTTTCACTTCAGTACGCAGATACATCTGACCGTCAGACCATATCTGCAGGAGATCTGCTTGACCGTGACAGAATAGTAACGGTTAAATTCAAACCGGCTGAAGGATTCTATATAAGCGGTGAAAACGTAACCGACAATGTTTATTCCGCTGAGATGAAATACTCTGAATATCTGCAGACAGCTGAGAAGATCGGCAAAAACTATCCGCGTAAAAAGATATATACGGTAGATCTTGTCACAACTGATAAATACGGAAAAGTTACCTACACTCTCAACGGTAAAAAGGTCAGCGGAAAAACGCAGGTCAGAGAAGATGACAAACTCGTAATGGATTATGTAATTGAGAACAAGGATTACATCATCTACAAAGACTTCATTTCTGCTATGTACGATCTGCTTAACAAGTCACCGTATGAACGAAGCGAAGCGATAACCATAACCGAAGATCTTGACGGCTCATCCATCAGCCGTGAAGACTTTATTGTAGTCCAGAAGAAGGAGAAATGATAATGAGACCGCGTATCAGCATGAAGCACATATCACTTACCGGCGTTCTGGTCATTATACTTGCTGTTCTTCTGTACATACTGTTTTTCTTAACAGGTCCGGCGTACAGCAGCGCATCGGAAAACGGAAGGATACTCGGTGAAGAAACAGGCCGCAAAGTCGGAGTGTACACCGGGTCATTAAAAGGAATACAGAACGGTGTTGAACAGACACGCAGCACCGAACATACTATCGGCGAAACCGCTGAAAGTCTGAAAAAGATCACTTCGGCCGCCGGAAAAATGTGTCTTCTTTCAGAAACTCTTACAGAGGATATACCAGAAGAAAGCACAGAAGATGAAACCGATCAGGGAATCACAGCGGTCTTCACTGTTGACCTTGGCAAGGCAGATGTTTCTGTAACGGGAGATACCTCACTCATGGTCACCATTCCGAATCCGGAATGCCATATTTACAGAAACTCTGACAACACGGAAGCTGCCGCTGCGAACGGCATCATAGACGAAAGCATTCGCAGAGAAGCGAGACAGATCGCCCTGTCCCGTACCGAAAAACTTGCTGAAACTGTATGCGGCAAGAAATTCATCTGTTCAGTTGCTTTTTCTGATCAGAAAGGCGGTGGCGCAAATGAATAGAAAAGCACCGGCCAGAAGAGCAGTAAAAAGAAGAAAGATAAACTTTTCGGCTATAATGCTCTCGGTACTGATAATACTCGCCGCAAGCCTGAACCTGGCTCTTTACAGAATAACCGTTGCTGAAAGTACTGATGCCTTTGACAAAGCTTATGCCGCCGCAAAGGAAACACAGACTCCGGTAACATATGAACAGTTTTATCTGGCTGCACTGGAACAGTAAAAGACAAAAAACGACATTATAACAGACATTGCCGCAGACTACGGCAGCGGAAAACTGGAGGTCATGAAGATATATGACACCATCAGTATACCGCAGGCTCCGACAGAGGATGAAGAAAGTTCGCTGACTCTCGTGATACCTGTAAACGGTGTATACACAGCCGACCTGCAGCTTGCTGAGATCATTACTGACCAGCAGCGCGGAACTGTAAGGGTACGCATACCGCGTCCTGAACTCAGTGACTTTACTGTAGATTACGACAAGGCAAAACTGGTTGATGAATCCGGCGTAGTAATAAGCACCGGAAAAATGTCCACTCCTGAACTTGCACGCAGCCAGTTCGAGGAAAAAAACATTGATGTACGCGAACAGATAAACACCAATAAAGTGTTCAGTGAAAACGCAGCTGAAACTGCACGTCTTAAAATAATTTCAGCTGTTATGGCTGTTAATCCGTATGAAAACGTGGAAACAGAAGTTGAATTTATTGAATGATCAGAAACTGAAATTAAAAAAACTGATGCACAGCACCTGCCGTACATCAGTTTTTTCTTAATTATTTTTTTCAACCGTAACCTGACACGCCTTCATTGCTTCAAGAGCATTTCTGTGGCTTTCCGGAGTAACTCCGGCACAGCAGTCCTCGTAAACGGTTATATCCGTTTCAGGTGAAAACGCTCTTATGAGCATGGCGTTGCTTATAACACATATATCTGTACAGAGGCCTGTCATATATACCTTGTCCGGTTTTTCCTCTTTCATGAGCTCTGCTAGTTTTTCAGAACCGAATGTAACCTTTTCTATAATGCGTCCTTCTTTATAGGCCTTTGTCTTTTTGAGCGCATCGCATATCTCCCAGCCTTCTGTTCCCTTTATACAGTGTTTTACCGGGAGTTTTTCTCCTTCAAGAGTGTTCATGTAATCTTCGTAGTGTGTATCCTGAGTGAAGATAACATCTCCGTCAAATTCATTTACAGCTTTCACAACCGCAGGAACAATGTTCACTGCTTCGCCGGTTCCCAGAGCACCGTCAATAAAATCATTCTGCATGTCGATGACCATCAGTATCTTTTTCATATTGATTTCCTTCCCTTCCTGTCACACATTTTTGTGTGGTTCCCTTTGGTTTATGCTTATATTATACCACTTACAGATAACTTAATCAATTGTCTGCATCCGAAAACGGGACAACATATTCCCGGACAGGTCCCGATACAGTAAACGTAAAAATCTTTTTGCGTTCACTATTAATTTTCACCAGAAATCCGGATATGCGTTTAAATCAGTGTTTCCTTAGTTTTAACCAATATTAGATAATAAGCAAAAATCTTTTTTGTCTATTTGGGCAAAAAAATATTGAAAAGCTATTGCCTTTTTTTCAGAAAAGTGATATAATACAAATATCAACTTAGCATACATCTTTTTTATGTATGCTTTGTTACAAAGGAGGAATTTGTATGAAAACAATTATTTCAGCTAAGAAGATGAACATCCCACAGGCTTTTGACGATTACGCAAAGGAGAGACTTGATTCAAGATTATCAAAGTTCTTCGGTGACGATGCTGATGCAAAGATTGTTATCTCTGAAGCAAGAGGTCAGATCGTTGTCGAACTTACTGTAAGATACAACAATATTATTTACAGATCAGAAAAAAGCGCTGTTGACAAGAACGACGCACTTGATGCAGCAATCGACAAGATCATCAGACAGATCCGCAAAAACAAGACAAGAGTTGAAAAGAAACTCAAGGAAAATGCTTTTGCAGCTCCTTATACTGAAGACGTTGAAGAACAGTACGACTTCGAAGTTGTTAAACATAAAAAGTTTACAATGCGTCCGATGGACGTAGATGAAGCTATACTTCAGATGAATCTTTTAGGACATAACTTCTTTATGTTCAGCAACGCACAGACAGGTTCAACAAATGTAGTTTACAAGAGAACAGACGGTAATTACGCTGTACTCGAACCTGAGGTATAATGCCACGCACAGCGTTTACGCTGTAAGATAAAAATCCTAAACAGAAACAGGGAAGGCTGCCGCTTACCAGGCAGCCTTCCCTGTTTTCCGCAAAACTATTGACAGTACTTTGCGGTTGTGATAAAATGTTTTTAAAACCATCAGGTAAACACTGATGAAGCCGGAGTCCTGTGTCTGCATGACTTAAGTCCGATTACCCGCTTTATAAATGTTTTCCTGAAACAATACAGAAAAGGAGACAAACAAATGAAAAAACTATTATCAAAATTCGACTACAACGCACCGGTAATTCTCACCTTCACGATCATCGCGTTTGCAGTCCAGCTCATCAGCTCGATTCCGGGTACAAAAGCGTTCCACAGTCTGTTCGTTGTATCACGCGGTTCACTTCTTAATCCGCTCTTCTACGTAAGACTGTTCACACACGTTATCGGCCACGGCGGCTGGGCACACTTTATGGGCAACTTCAGCTTCATTCTTATTCTCGGACCTATGCTTGAAGAAAAATACGGAAGCAAACGTCTTTTATTCATGATGGCTGTAACAGCAGTACTTACTGCTGCGATCAACATCGTTTTCTTCAACGTTGCTCTCTGCGGCGCAAGCGGTATCGTGTTCATGTTTATCCTTCTCGCATCATGCGGAAACATAAAAGAAGGCAACATTCCTGTAACACTTATTCTTGCTGCTGCTTTCTACATCGGCAACGAACTTATCAGCTCACTCGGTCATGACAATGTATCTCAGCTTTCACATATTCTCGGCGGTCTCATTGGTGCCGGTTTCGGATTCATTTTCGCTCCGAAGAAAGATCAGAAGATCACTCCGTACTGATAACTGAAACAGTAAAAAAACTTAAAGGCGCTGCGCACATCTGAAAGATGTACTCAGCGCCTTTTGTTATGTTAAAAACCATATGTCGCGGCACTCGAACTCCCTGCCTTCAAGATAGGTAAGTACGTTTTCCTCTTCAGTTTTCCTGAACATGAGCCTGTATGCACACAGTGCCTGATATTCAAAGCCTGAATGCTCGTTTACCTCCCGCCTGCCGTACTTAGTATCACCTACCAGGGGACATCCTATAAACGCCATGTGCGCCCTTATCTGATGAGTACGACCGGTAACGAGTTCAACTTCGGCAAGCACATATTCTCCGAAGGACGGATCCACTACCCTGTATTTTGTAATTATCTGTTTGCTGCCTTCGAATTCCTCATTCTTTACCGTAACAATGTTGGTGGCATTGTCTTTCCTGTGCCAGGCCGTAATAGTCGCCTTGTGCTTCTCCGGCAACGAAGAAAGAAGGCACAGATATTTCTTCACCACATTGTTTTCCCTGATCTTCTTGTTGATCTCACGGAGCGCTGCAGCATTTTTTGCTCCTATAACGATGCCGGCGGTATTCCTGTCAAGCCGGTTGCACAGTGCAGGAGCAAAGGAATTTTCTGAGGCCGGATCGTATTCTCCGTGTTTTACAAGATAATTCTTGAGTCTGTCTGCAAGTGTATCGCTGTCGTTTTTACTGTCACTGTGGACAATAACTCCCGGCTTCTTGTTCAGAACAATAATGTTTTCGTCTTCGTAAATAATATCTTCTTTTTTCAGGCATGATCCGCTGCGGAACACCTGTTTTTTTTCTGTTTTCTGATTTCCGAGAAGCTCATCGCTTATAAATATCTTAAGCTCATCACCTGACTTCAGACTTGTTGAAATTTCGCAGCGCTTACCGTTGAGCTTGATGTTTTTGGTGCGTATAGCCTTGTACATCACACTTTTCTGCAATTCAGGAAACGCCTTTGCGATAAACTTGTCAAGCCGCTGATCGGCGTCATTGCTTTTTATTATAAACTGTTTCATAGATCACCTTTATTTTCAGAAGAAACACCGGTTAAGGATGCTCTGATTTATGAATAAATTTAAGCAGGGACCCGGGGCGAAGCCCCGTTTCTCCTCCCGCAGATCAGGCTTTGCCGAATCTGCGGTTGAACTCGTGTTTCCTTAAGTTAAGCCGTAATATAATACAAAGTATATCATATAACTGTCATATAGTCAACGGGAAATTTCTTTATGTATATTGTATATTTATTTCAACATTTTCACATTTGACTATGTGCATTATTTATGATATAATTATAGTAATGAATTTTATATACACTGGACGGAGGTGAAACAATGAGTGTGAGAAAAAAATATCTGTCATCACTGCAGCAGATCTCATGCAGTTTACTGAGAATGAAAAAACTGCATCTTGCAGAAAAATATACAGGTTCGGGATCGATCCTTCATATTGCTGAAATAATGCGCAACGAAGGTGTACGTAAAGTAATGATTGTTACCGACGACAATGTTTATGAAAACGGTATGACTTTCAGCTTTGAGGAGCAGCTGGTCACATACGATATAGAATTCACTCACTTTACCGAAATTTACGGTAAGGCAGATCTGGAATGTATCGAGAAGGGAACAGAACTTTTTTTAACTGAAAACTGTGACACTATAATGGCCATAGGAGGAGGCACTGTCATCGACTGTGCCAAGCTGATAGCACTGAAAGCCGGCAATCCGACTAAAAGCATGAGCTACTTTCTTGACTACACCTCCACGCCTAAGCGTGCTGTCCCTCTCTACGCTGCACCAACTACTCCGGGCAGCGGATCGGAAGTATCGCTGGTCTCCTTCTATACCGACCAGAAAGGACGCAGGTGTCCGGTAGTATCTTCTGAATTTGTTCCGCGTGCAGTGGCACTTGATCCTGATTTTCTCTATTCACTTACTCCTGAAATGATAGCATGGTGCGGAATGAGTATTCTTACCCGTGCCATTGAATCGTATATAAGTACTTACTCCGAGAGATTCTACAGGGATACGGTCAACGCTCCGAAGGCATGCAGAATGGTATTCGAAAATCTGTATGAAGCCTGGCTCGATCCGGATAATATAACTGCACGTATGAATCTCCTGAAGGCATCATACTACTCCGGTATATCTTTCAGACGTGCTTCAGGCGGTTATATTTCAGCGCTTGCAAACCGCATGACCGAACTGTACGGAATTCACTTCGGCAAAGCCTGCTCAGTATTTCTGCCTGTAATTCTTGAAGAATACATGCCGGAAATAATAAGCGACCTTGCTGAGATAGCCTACCACTGTGACTTTACGGACGACAGAAACACCGAAGTGGAAAACGCATTCCGTATGATAGAACAGATAAGGGATCTTAATATGCTTCTCGGCCTTGAAGACCATTTTGATGAGCTCTATGAGAAAGACATAAACACTATAGTAAAGCGCACCCAGAGCGATACAAGAATATGCGGATGTCCGAAAATATTTACTGACGCCGAACTCGAAGCACTTCTTTTTGATCTTGCATATAAACGTAAGACTTTGCAGAATTAGAAAAACGCAGATCATACGGTAACGCGGCTCCGCCTCGTTTCCTTAAAAACCGGAAATACCGACAGCACAAAAAGGCAGACCCTTTCGGATCTGCCTTATATTTTTTTATTAACTGAACTGATTTTTATCAGTCTGTCATCATACCGTTTTCATTGAAGTTTCTGTCTTCGCCGTTGTAGTTATATGTTCCTGGTCTGATAACACCGTCATTACCATAGAAATAAACTGTTCCGTCTTTCTCCTGGAATCCCTTCTGAAGAACACCGTCAGAGTTGAAGAAGTACTTGTTGCCGTCAATAATCTGGTAACCTGCAACACCACGTCCGTCTGATGCAAAGTAGTAGTCATCACCGTTCATATTGATCCAGCCCTGCTGTACAACACCGTTGCCATCAAGATAGTATCTGTTGCCGTCTGCGAAAATATAACCAGTAACTTTATTACCTCTGTTATCATTATTATCCCAGCTGAGATAATACTTATAACCGTCGATGTTTCTGAAACCTCTGCACATCTTACCATCGTTTTCGAAGAAGCATGTCTTGTTGTTGTATGAGCGCCAGCCCTTAGCCATCCGGCCTTCGTCATCGAAGAAATAATAGTTGCGGTTGATCTCTTTTTCGCCGCCGGTCATGATTGTGAAGTCGTCGTTTGTAAAGTATGTGTTGTCACCGAACTGAGCAAAGCCCTTGTCAAGTGTTACACCGTTGTCGTCGAGGAAATACTTCTTGCCGTCGATCTCGTTGAGACCCTTGAGCGGTTCACCCTTGTCATTGAAAAACTGCTTGTGGCCGTCAGGAACTGAAGGCTTTTCAGGTTCCGGATTTGTTGAAGGAGTTTCTGAAGGCTTGTCTGATGGCTTTTCAGAAGGCTTTTCTTCTGCTGCTGTTGTTACAGCTTCTGTAACAGCTTCAGTTGTAACTGCTGTTGTTGTAACTTCAGCTGACTGGTCCGGACATCCGAATTCGTCAAAATTGTAAAGTGTATCATCTACACGAAGTTCACCGCTTGCAGCGCTGAAATCATCTGTAAAGTAGTGAGTTCCGTCATCGAGGATCTTCCAGCCTCTTGCGAGCTGACCGTCTTCGTCTGCGTAGTAGTTCTTTCCGTCCACTTCGAACCATCCGGTCTGCATTTCGCCGTCATTATTGAAGTAATAGTCATTGCCTTCAATGTTCTGGAAGCCTGTCATAGCCTGTCCGTCATCTCTGAAGCAGTAGATCTTTCCGTCAACTACTTTGAAACCAGTGAACATTGCATAAGTTTCTTCATCGAAATAGAATACCTGTGAACCGATCTTGTAGATACCGGTAGCAAGTGTTCCTTCCTTGGTAACATAAACGAGATTGTCATCATATGTTGTCCAGCCTGGTGTGATTCCTCCGTTTGCGTCGAAGAAATACATCTTGCCGTCGATCTCGTGAAGTCCCTGTACCTTTTCATGTGTTTCAGGATCGATATAGATCATTCTTCCGTCAATGCTGTTCCAGCCGGCATTGCTTTCATTTGAAACGGTCTGACCCGGATTGCCGCCGCCGCGTGAGAGAAGAAATCCGATTACAGGAAGAGCAACAAGTACAGCTGCACCGAATACGCAGACTGCAACTATCATAGGATCCTGTTTTTTCTTCTTGGTTCCTGAATTGAAATTAACGTTCTGTTTATTATTTTTAGCCTTAGTTTTCTTTGCCAACTTTATCACCTCATGTATAAAATTTTTTTACCGGAAACATATGCTCATACGCTATTCAATTATACCAATATATTTTATCATATTATAAAATAATTTTCAAGCCTTTATCAGAAAAGTTTTTTCTTAAAGAAAATAAAGGCAATAATGAGACTGAGTACTATAGTGAAAATGATTACCAGAGCAAACCCGTGAGGATTCTGGGACAAAGGCATGCTCTGCGGATTCAGGTTCATTCCGTAGGCGCTGAATATCATTGTAGGGATCGAAAGAACAATAGTGATCGTTGCAAGGATCTTCATGATAATATTCAGGTTGTTGTTGATGATGGATGCAAAGGCATCGGTCATGCCGCCCAGGATGCCGGAGTAGATATTCGACATCTCCATGGCCTGCTTGTTCTCGATGATAACATCTTCGAGAAGATCCTGGTCTTCAGGATACTTCTTTACAGCTTCAGTCTTCAGAAGCTTTTCAAGTACCATTTCATTGGAACGAAGTGAAGTCGTAAAGTACATAAGGCTCTTTTCGAGTTCAAGCATTTCAATAAGTTCCTTGTTCTTGGTGGACTTGTGCATGTTTGTTTCGATAGCCTCGCTCTGCCTGTTTATGTTTCGGAGATACTGAAGAAACAGCGATGCATTTCTGTAAAGTATCTGAAGAACGAATCTCGTCTTCATGTGAGTGTGAAAATTACGTATTTTCGACTGTGCAAAGGCTTTCAGGACTTCCGTTTCCTCGAGACAAACAGTGATGATAGCCTTTTTCGTCAGTATTATGGACATTGGTATGGTAACATAATACTGCTTTTCATTGTGAATTTCTATTGTAGGAACGTCAACGATGATCATTGTGTAAGCATCTTCGATCTGGATACGTGAACGTTCCTCATCATCGAGGGCAGCACGGATGTCATCTGTCTCGATGCCGTTCTGCTGTGCTATCTCGATAAGTTCAGTCTCTGACGGTGCAACAAGAGAGATCCAGCAGCCTTCTTCCCATGAATCAACAGCGCTGATCTTACCGTCATTGGTTTTGTAGATCTGTTTCATAATAAAAAGTCTTACTTCCTTTCAGATCCGGACAGACGGACCTGAAAGGGCCTGAAAAATCATCTGAACGGATCAAATATTTTGCTGATAGTACACCCAGGATCGCCGTCCATTAATTTTTCACCTTCCTTTTTAAAATTTAATCAGATGATAACAGTATCAGAAATCTGCAAGAAGTCTTGATATGATCTCATTCGACACGAGAAATCCTTCAGGTGTCAGTGATATCACACCATTCCCGCAGTTTATAAGCCCTGTTTCCTTCAGTTTCTGCGCCTGCTTCAGAACAAGAGGCGCTTCATCAGGATATTTATCAAGATCAAGACCTGCAGAAAGCCGCAGAGCAAGCATGGCTTTTTCAAAGAATCCGCAGGGATGATCCTCGTTTACTTCTTCCTTCTGATAAGGACCTGTTATGAACGAGGAAAGATCACGCGGAACTTCATACCTTTTCCCGTCAAAGCAGGAATGGGCCGAAGGTCCTATTCCTATGTAATCTTCGCAGTTCCAGTACTTAAGATTGTGTCTGCTTTCAGATCCCGGCAGCGAGAAGTTTGAGATCTCATACTGACGGTATCCTTTTTCCGCAAGCGTTTTCACTGCAAGCAGATAAAGCTCTGCTGTCTTTTCCTCATCAGGAACCACGGAAGATATGCCATTTCTGAAGAACTCCGTTCCCGGTTCGATCTTGAGCATATATGATGAAATATGCTTAAGTCCGAGAGAGGCAAGAGCATTTACTGACTGAACGAGACTTTCCTCATTCTGTCCCTTTATACCGATCATGAGATCGCCTGAGATGTTGTCAAAACCTGCATTCTTCGCAATGCGAACGGCTTCGGCAGCTTCAGCAAAATCGTGTATTCGTCCGAGATCACGAAGCTCGCTGTCGATTGCTGACTGAATCCCCGCTGAAACGCGGTTCACACCGGATCTTCTGATCTCATTCAGCTTTTCCTCATCAGCCGTTTTCGGATTAAGTTCCATAGTAATCTCGGCATTTGTGTCAAGACGTCCTTTTATACATCCAAGCACACTTCCGAAAAAAGCTGCCGGCATAAGCGACGGTGTGCCGCCTCCGAAATAGACTGTATCAAAAGAAAGATCAGGATACCTTTCAAGATATCTTTCCGTATTTCTGATAACCGCAGCAGTATATTCTGTCTTAAGACTTTCATCTGTTCCGGATACGGAATAAAAATCACAGTAGGGACATTTTCTTATGCAGAACGGAACGTGTATGTAAAGACCTGCCTTCACGATACATCGATACGGTTATTCTTTGCGAGTTTGAAGAACAGTCCGTCAGCCAGACGGGAAATAAAATACGCACCTGCAAAAAGACCGATGCAGAACAGATAATTAAACTGTCCTCTTTTGATGCACACGACAAGATATATAAAAACCGCAAGCATAAGTGCAGTGCTGAAAATAGTCGAATCAAGTCCGTGAACTGAATGTCTTCCGCATTCAGGACATGCTCTGCCGGAAGCGTTCATATTACCGGCGAACATCTTGGCTAAAAATGAATATGATTTTTTTCCGCAGTAAGGGCAAGTATACTTCATAAAAAGATCCTCCTTATTCATCAAGCTTAAGTACACTCATGAATGCTTCCTGAGGAACTTCTACAGTTCCGAGCTGGCGCATTCTCTTTTTACCTTCCTTCTGTTTTTCGAGAAGTTTTTTCTTTCTTGTTATGTCACCGCCGTAGCACTTGGCAAGTACGTCCTTGCGCATCGCCTTGATGGTCTCACGCGCAATTATCTTGCCGCCGATGGCAGCCTGTACAGGAACTTCAAAAAGCTGTCTCGGAATATTTTCCTTGAGCTTTTCAACCATCTTTCTGGCACGGGCATAGGCGTTGTCTGCATGAACGATAAATGAAAGTGCATCCACGTTGTCGCCGTTGAGAAGAATATCGAGCTTGACAAGTTTGGATGGCTGATAACCGATAAGTTCATAGTCAAATGACGCATAACCGCGTGTTCTTGACTTAAGCGCATCGAAAAAGTCATAGACGATCTCATTTAAAGGAAGCTCGTAGTGGATGTTCACACGTGTGTCGTCAAGATAGTCCATTGTCTTGAACACTCCGCGGCGGTCCTGACAGAGCTCCATGATATTGCCGACAAATTCAGACGGAGCAAGTATTTCAGCCTTTACCATCGGTTCCTCGGCAGATGCTATGACTGCCGCATCCGGATAGTTCGTCGGATTGTCGATATATACCGTTTCCCCGTTGGTAAGATTTATTTTGAAGATAACCGACGGAGCAGTTGTTATAAGGTCAAGATTATATTCTCTTTCCAGTCTTTCCTGAATGATCTCCATGTGAAGAAGTCCGAGAAAGCCGCAGCGAAAACCGAATCCGAGAGCTATGGAAGTTTCAGGTTCGAAAGAAAGTGAAGCGTCATTAAGCTGAAGCTTTTCCAGGGCATCACGAAGGTCGCCGTACTTGGCACCGTCTGCAGGATAAATACCCGAGAAAACCATAGGATTTACCTTACGGTAGCCTGGAAGCGGCTCGTCACACGGTCTTTCGCTGTTGGTAACTGTATCACCGACACGCGTGTCACCGATATTCTTGATGGAAGCGGCAATGTATCCTACCTCGCCTGCTTCAAGAAAGTCCTTGTTTATGTGGTTTACGGCATCCATGAAGCCGGCTTCAACAACCGTGAACTCGGCACCGGTAGCCATAAGTCTTATTTTGTCGCCCGTTCTTACAGTTCCTTCCTTGATTCTTACGTAAATGATAACGCCCTTGTATGAATCGTAGTAGCTGTCAAAGATCAGAGCCTTGAGAGGTGCTTCGGTATCTCCCTGCGGAGGCGGTACCTCTTTTACGATCTTTTCAAGTACTGCCTCGATGTTTGTTCCCATCTTGGCAGATATGCGCGGAGCATCCATAGCCGGAATTCCGATTATGTTTTCCACTTCGCTGCATACCCTTTCAGGATCAGCGGAAGGAAGATCGATTTTGTTTACTACAGGAAGAACTTCAAGGTCATGCTCGATCGCAAGATAGGTGTTTGCAAGAGTCTGCGCCTCAATACCCTGTGATGCATCCACGACAAGGATCGCACCCTCGCAGGCAGCAAGTGAACGCGATACTTCGTAGTTGAAGTCAACGTGCCCCGGAGTATCGATAAGATTGAATGTGTACTCCTCGCCGTCCTCAGCAGTGTAAAGAAGTCTTACAGCTCTGGCCTTGATTGTTATTCCGCGTTCACGCTCAATATCCATGTTGTCAAGCAGCTGCTCTTCCATATCTCTTACAGCAACCGTCTTGGTTTTTTCAAGTATTCTGTCCGCAAGAGTTGATTTTCCATGATCTATGTGTGCTATAATACAGAAATTTCTGATCTTGTTGTTAGCCAAAAACGTTCCCTCCGTTAATTGAAAAAGTAAATTTCGACGTATATAGTAATTATAACATATGAACAATTTAAAGTAAAGAAAAAATGCAGATTCCATAAAACAAGGAATCTGCATTTTAATGTATCAGATATTATTCAGTTATTTCTTTGCAGCCGCTTCTTTCTTTGCGCCTGTCTTTGCCTCAGCTTTCTTTCCTGACTTCGGTCCGTAAAGCTTTATAAGTTCCTTATTTACTGCAAGAACTACAGCGGCAGCTACATAAACTGCAAAAATTACAGCACAGAGGATGAATACTGTTGAGAATGAATCCTTTACTGCATGCTTGATAACGCCCAGTGTTGAAGATGAAGCGTATGTAAGAATGTTGTAAGCCTTAGGGAAAACAACTGTTCTGTAGTAGTCATCAGTAGTTTTGCTTACATTTTCCGAAATATCGTTGATCATCGCATTGAGTTTTGAGATCTCCTCTTCAACCTTTGCCTTCTGTGAAGCTGAATTAGCCTGTGTTGAAGCATTGAGTCTTTCGATCCTCTTGTTGTAGAGGTTTATCTGCTGGGCAGTTGATGAAAGATCATTCTGAATAGACTGTCTCTTTTCGAAGAGTTCATCGTATTCCTGTGAAGCGATAGATGCTGTCATGTCAGTATCTTTCTGAGCTTCGCCCTGTGAGAAGTAAAGAATGGTGTTCTTCTTGTAGTTAGCGATCGAGTCGTTTACTGAAGCGAGTGTTTCGTTGCATACAGCAAGGTGTCTCTGAAGAGATTCGATCCTGAACATGTAGTATGTAAGAAGTGTTTCCTTGTCCTTTGTAACTGAATTGATGCTTACATAGGAATCGATAGTGTCAAGATTTCTTTCCCTGATGGTTTCGATAGCTTCTGTAAGGTCTGCAAATGTGTAGCCTGTTTCAGCAGAACGGAAACGTGTTGTATCGTTGCTAGATACCTGAGTGATGTATGTTGAAAGCTTTGTAAGTGATGAATCAAATACATCAATTGCTTCAGCGTAGTCGTAATTCTGATAGTCAAAAGCATTGAGTGACTTGCTGAGTGACTTGTTGTATCCGTATGAATTAAAGAAATGCTTGCTGTAGCACTCCAGCATGTTGTTGATGAAATCAGCAGCCTGACTGTTGCCGAGGTTTGTTGCAGCGTAGTCAAAGTGGACCCTGTACTGTGTCGGATAGTAAGTTGTTTCTGACACTGACTGAGTTGAAGAAACAGCCTGCTTGCCGTCAAAAAGGTTATTGCTTGATGTGATTCTTGAAATAGCATTTTCAGGAATAACACCTTCAAATGTGATGTTTCTTCTTATAATGTCTTTCTGATCTTCAGCGATGCCCATGTCTTTAATGACTTCGTCAATGATCTCTTCGCTTTTTATGGAATTAACATAGAACTTGTTTCCGTTAGGATCAAGTCCCTTTTCAACTCCGTCATAAGTAAAGCTTATCACAGCAGTGAGTTTCTGGTACGCATCCTGCTTGACAACTGCAGTAGCTGAAACTACTATGAGAGATAACACAACGGAAACTACAAGCCATAAAACAAGCAGTTTCTTGAGCTGTGCGATTATATCACCAAATGTTACATTGAATTGTCCTTCACGTCTTCTGAGATTTTTTCTCAGAGTTGCCCCCACACCGGCGACAATATTTTCTTCCATAACTTTCCTCCGTATACTTTCGTAGTATTGGCAGGGCAAAAACCCTGATTCCGTAAAAAAACAGAACGTATTCATTATAACACACTATAAATATTTTGTAAAGTCCATCATGACTTAGCACTTGAATAAGCTTATAATATATGATAAAATAATATTATGGGGAAAATTTTTGTTATCATCTACAATTTTGATACAAGGGAGGAATGACATATGTTAGAGAAGGCAGTATCCCAGACAGTAAAAAAATCTGCACTGCAGGAGATGAACAGGGAGCTTCGTGAATCACTTCCCCGTCTTCAGCTTAAAATAAAGGAGCAGAACAGACCGGTCATACTGGTTTTTGAAGGCTGGGAAGCATCAGGAAAAGGCAGCGTTATTGCATCTGTTATAAAATATCTTGATCCGCGTTTTTTCAAAGTATTTACCGTGGAGGCGCCTGATGAAACCGAAAAACGATATCCATTCATGAAACGCCACTGGGGCATGATACCGGAAAAAGGAAAAATATCGGTTCTGGACAAAAGCTGGTACTCCGAGCTTGCATGCGCTTTTCTCGAAGGAAAGATAACTGAAAGCGAATACGACAGGCGGATAATTTCCATAAGGAATTTTGAACGTCAGCTTTCAGATGACGGCTATATAATAGTTAAGATTTTCCTTCAGATAGACGCTGACGAGCAGAAGAAGAGAATGAAAAAACTGAGCGATGACAAGAAGACAAAATGGCGTGTCACTGAAAGTGACCGGTTCCAGAACAGGAACTACAGCAAGTACTACCGTACATACGACGATCTGCTTTCAATAACGGATTTTCCGTTTGCGCGCTGGAACGTGATCGACGCCAAAAAGTCAACTTTCACAAAGTACATGGTATACACCATAATCAACGAGACTGTGACAAACGCCATGACCAGTACCAAACGTTCCATTTCACGCACTTCACCGTTCAGACTTATCGATATGCCGAAGCTTTCCGAAACCGAACTTGACGGAAAAGTTATAAGCACAGAACGCTACCCTGAGCTTCTGAAGAAATATCAGAAGAAACTCTCAGACATTCACAATATACTATATAAAAAAGGAATACCTCTCATACTCTGTTTTGAAGGCTGGGACGCAGCCGGCAAGGGCGGTGCTATAAAACGTATATCATCTGCACTTGATCCGCGGGGATATGAGGCTGTTCCGATATCTGCACCTGACAGGACAGAGCTTGCCCACCACTATCTGTGGCGGTTCTGGAACCGTATTCCTAAAAGCGGACATATAGCGATCTTCGACAGGACCTGGTACGGCCGTGTAATGGTCGAAAAGATCGAGGGATTCACTGAAAAAAGCAGGTGCGATGCAGCATTCAACGAGATCAATGAATTTGAATATGAGCTTACGGGTTCAGGGGCGATAGTAATAAAATTCTGGCTGCACATAGACAGCGATGAACAGTTAAAAAGATTTACCGACCGCCAGAACACCCCTGAAAAGCAGTGGAAGATAACTGAAGAGGACTGGCGAAACCGTGACAAATGGGATCAGTACGAACAGGCCGTGGATGAAATGATCGCAAAAACATCCACCGCATTTGCCCCGTGGCATATCATAGAAGCCAACAGCAAGCTCTACGCCCGCCTTAAGATAATAAACATTATCATAAAAACCGT
>CADAPI010000013.1 GCA_902789705.1 uncultured Ruminococcus sp. | reverse complement strand
CAAAAAAAGATCAAAGAATTTATGGCTCAGGGAAGTCCGTATAATTACGGCGAATATCTGATTTATAAAAACGACGAAATCGTCGCCCGGTTCTACTTCGAAGGCAGCTTTCTCTATCAGCAGATCGAAGCAAGAATAAAGTCCGGCGACGCCGATCAGCAGAATTACAAATCTCTGGGCGAAGGCTCCAACGACGTTTACGATTACGTCCACTATTATTATGAAGCAAACGATCCGCAATGGAATTCTTATTTTTATTTCGGAAATCTCAAAGAAGTAAAAAAAGCGTTCGTGCTCGTCGGTGCTTCCAAAGAAGAGGTCGAAGCCATTTATAAATCGATGTCGATCTGGGTCACAGAGCAGTAGTATTCATCATCAGAGGCATGAGAGGGCGGTTTAAAACCGCTCTCTTTTTTTATACGGCGCTATAGCCAAGTGGTAAGGCAATGGTCTGCAACACCTTGATCCCCGGTTCGAATCCGGGTGGCGCCTTGAAATTAAAAACCTTCAGAATTCACCGTGAATTCTGAAGGTTTTATTTTTTTAAGGAAACACTGATTAAATAAGAAATCCGGCTTCGCCGGATTTCCGGAGGGAGGATTTGTGGGGCTTCGCCCCGGCCCCCCCCCCGGCCCCCCGCTGATTTATGAATAAATCAGCGTTTCCTTAAGTCTTTGCCGGTAATCGTAAAAATCATGCCGGATACAAAAAACTGCAGAACCGGTCCGGCCGGATCTGCAGTGATCTGATTATCAGTTTCTGTAATGAAGATCAGTTTTTCGTAAATATCGTGTACACTAAGAGTAAAGCGCCTATTATTACAAGACCCTTGAGGACCCATCTGAGTGCCACGATAAGTGTTACTGAAACTGCTGCGAGGATTATTCCTATGTACTTGAAAAGGAATACTGCGAGTGCGATAACTACGATCGCAAGTAAGATTTTCTTAAGTGTGATGTTCTGCATTTTTCATTTCTCCTTTGTTTTTGTTGATTACTGGTTTCTGTTTGTTCTATTCTTAATGCAGTTTCCTGCATATTAAGCATTGTTATGTACGCGCTGATTTTACATCTGCTTCATAAGCTTCTTAAGATCGGCGTTTGAAAAACTGTATATCTTGTTGCAGAAGTGGCACTGTACTTCAGTGTCTTTTCCTTTGCTTTCATTTTCTGCGATCATTGAATCAAGCTCTTCCTTGCCGAGACTTATAAGTGCACGTGAAACTCTGTCCGTGCTGCAGTCACAGCGGTATTCAACATTCGCTTCGTCGAGAAGGTTCGGTTCAAGACCGTCAAGAAGTTTTAAGACGAGTTCGTCCATTGTTATTCCGTCGGACATCATCTGGGTAACTGACTTTAAGCTGTTTACATTCTTTTCGATCTGGTCAATAACAGCATCGCTTGCGAAAGGAAGGAGCTGAACGAGATATCCTCCTGCACAGTTTACTGAAAGATCAGGATTTACAAGAACGCCGAGACCGCATACAGTAGGTACCTGTTCGCTTGTGGCGAAGTAGGCTGCTACGTCTTCTGCTATTTCACCGGATACAAGAGGTATCATACCTGAGTACGGCTCCTTGAGACCGATATCCTTTATTACTGAAAGGGTACCGTCTCTTCCGACAGCTCCGGCAACGTCGAGCTTTCCGTGTTTGTTGAGCGGTATTTCGACAACAGGGTTCTGAATGTAACTCTTGACATTTCCCATGTAGTCAGAAACGGCTATAAGTGCACCTGAAGGGCCTTTTCCGTCGAGACGGAGTGTAACCGAGTCGTCCTTGTTCTTAAGCGAATAGCCGATCATGGAAGCTGCTGTAGTGAGTCTTCCGAGGGCGGCAGTAGTTACTGCTGATGTTTTATGGATTTTTTCTATTTCTGATACTATATCTGTTGTGTCCACAGCCATTGCAACTGCTGATGCATCGGCTGAAATAGCACGTTTTAATATTCCCATTTATAATAACTTCCTTATAGTTTTGTAATGGCTTTCTGCCGCAAATCCGGTTACACCGGATTTGCGGAGAAGGGGAGGACGGGGCTTCGCCCCGTACCCCTAAACTGGTTTATTCATAATTCAGCGCCTGATTAACGGGAAGAACGGGACTTGGCCCGCATCCCTAAGCTGAATTATTCATAAATCAAGGCTTGATTAACGCGGGAGAACGAGACTTGTCCCATATCCCTTAGCTGGTTTATGGATCAGCTCTTACCTGGCTTCTTGGCAACGAAAATGATACGTTGTGAATCTTCTTTTACGAGATTTTCCGAGTCTTCGTCGAAGTGTGCTTCGATAATAAATCCTGCGTCGGTAAGATATTTGTCCATGACGGCCGTTTCAAGGGCTATCTCGGAAAAGTCCTCGCTGTACCGGTCGTATTTTCCGTTATCATTTTTTTCGAAGAAATCGAGTGAGATATCCACGCGGTTGTTTTCTTCGGAATATGAATTCTGCCATGTACAGAAAACCTTGTCATTCTCAAAAACGAATGCGTTGTCCGCAAGTATGTTCTTATGCTTGTAGACGGTGTTTGCGTCAAATATAAACACACCGCCCGGCTCTGTGAACAGAAATGCACGCTCAATGGTTTTTCTGATATCTTCCGGAGTGTTCAGATGATTGATGCTGTCAAGAGCGCATATGATAATGTCTGCGTTGCCGTATAGCTCGAAAGAAGTCATGTCCTGACAGATGTACTGTATGTCATATCCGCCGTCGTACTTCTTTTCAAGTGCCTCGTTCAGCATTTCCTCCGAATAGTCTATGCCGAGAACGTCATAGCCGAGTTTAAAAAACTCTTCGGAAAGACTGCCGGTGCCGCAGGCGAGATCGGCCAGATATTTTCCGCCTGTGGAGCAGTATTTCTTTATGAGCATGTCAAAATAGGCAGCTCTTTTTTTATAGTCTACATTTCTGGTCAGACTGTCGTAGTAAAAAGCAAAGTCAGAATAATTACTCATTTGCTTCCTTTTCTTTCTTTTCCTTAAGTCTGCTGAAAACTATGTCGTATCCGTCGCAGCCGTAGTGAAGTGATCTGTTTACACGGCTTATTGTGGCTGTGCTTGCACCGGTCTCGTTTACAATGTCATTGTAAACATGATGTTCGCTCAGCATTTTAGCGACCTGAAGACGCTGTGCCAGAGATTTTATTTCAAGTACAGTACACAGATCCTCGAAGAACTTGTAGCATTCGTCAAGCGTTTCAAGTGAAAGGATCGCTTCAAACAGTCCGTCTGTGTTTTTGTCTTTGATCTTGCTGTTCATGTTATCACCCTGTTCATTTAAGTGTTGAAAACTGACCAAGCCGTCCATCCGGCAAAGCCGGATGGACGGTGGGGGGAGATTTCGGGGCTCCGCCCCGATCCCCGCGCATATCTGTAAACAGATATGCGTTTTCCTAAAACCTTATCTATAATTTTAGCACATTAGCGTATAAAAGTAAAGGTGATTTACTGACTTTTTTAAAAATCAGTAAACCACCTGGTTTTTACCGTTGTGTTTTCCGGCGTAAAGCTTCTGGTCGGCGTATGAGATCCACTCTTCTGTGGTATAGTTTTCAGCGTGTTTTTCAGTACCTATGGTTACGGTGACACTGATCGTCTGCTCTTCGAATTCAAGCTGAAGACCGGCAATTTTTTCACGGAGCCTTTCAAGAATGTCACTGCCGCATGTTTCTTCAGATGCGAGAATGATGAATTCCTCACCGCCCCAGCGGCATACGGTACAGTCACTGCAGGTTTTCTTTGCAGTCTTTGCAATGTTTTTGAGTACGTAGTCACCGCAGTTGTGTCCGTAAACGTCATTTACCTTCTTGAAATTGTCGATGTCGAGAATTGCTATCCAGTAATTATCAAGCTTTTCCTTTTCGATGGAATTGATGTATGTGAGAAGATAGTGGCGGTTGTAAAGGCCTGTAAGCTTGTCCACAAGCGCCATTTTTTCGAGCTTTGCTTCGGTGTCATTTATCATCTTAAGGAATATGGACATGTAGAAGGTAAGTATTCCTATAACTATCAGAGAATTGACTACAAAGAACGAAGTTTCGATCGCGGTGTTCAGCGCGTATATCGGACCATGTACCTTGATGAAGATGTACCCGGTAAAATATGAGATCAGTGCGAGGAATGATACTACAAGAGGTTTCATCGGCGCGCCTGACATTTTCTGACCCAGATATCTGATGTAGTAGGCAGAAGATATCATTGATATGGTGAACAGATGAAAACCGTAGCCGAGGCCCACAGCCATCGTTCCGGCAGTCATGATATCAAGTATTATAAAATAGACCGAAAGGATCCATTCTCTGAGCTTGTTTTTTCTGATCATTACATATCCTGCACACGTAAGCAGAAAATTGAACAGTACGACCCACTCTATTGCATACATTTTTCCGATGAGGAAAAAGAGAAAAAACAGTATTTCAGCCATGACCATGAAATGATTGAAGTAGCGGCTGGCTACCTTCGGATCCCCCATGAACTCATTTCTGATGTCTTTAAAACTTTTCATTAAAAATCCCCTTGTTATAATTCAAATATGCATATACGGTGTATTCATGATTCCGGTGTAAAACTGCGTACAGTTTTCCGGAACAGACCGTTATCACTGAACATTTGTTACGTAAACGACCTGGTTTTTGCCGTTGTTCTTTCCGAAGTAAAGCTTGCGGTCAGCTTCTGATATCCATGCATCAACGTTTCTGTCCGGAGAGTATTTTTCAGTTCCTATTGTTACTGTTACATGAATATCCTGTTCCTCGAAATTCATGTGAAGTCCGCTTATCTTTTCTCTGAGAGATTCAAGGATGCTGTCAGGACATTTGCCTGAAGAAGCAAGAATTATGAATTCCTCACCGCCCCATCTGCAGACTGTACACTCTGAGCATTCATCACGTGCGGTCTCTGCGATGTTTTTAAGCACGTAGTCACCGCAGTTATGTCCGTAAACGTCATTGACTTTCTTGAAATTGTCAATGTCGAGTATTGCTATCCAGTAGTCTGAGAGTTCTTCCTTGTTGAGACCGTCAAGCCTTGAAAGAAGGTAATGACGGTTATAAAGACCGGTAAGCTTGTCCACGAGTGCCATTTTTGCAAGTTTGTTTTCAGTGCCGTCAATAGTTCTGGTGAATGTTGACATGTAGAATACAAGAACGGCAATAACAAGCAGTGAATTGAATACGAAGAAAAATGTTTCGACCCGGGAATCAGTTTTATACACCGGACCGTGTATTCTGTTGAATGTATATCCGATAAAATATGAAATGGTCGCGCACACTGCAACCAGTGTCGGTTTTATAATATTGCTGTCGCCGAAGAATCTGGAGCCGACATATTTAATGTAGTAGGCTCCGGTGATCATCGATATCGTGTAAAGCTGAAAGCCAAAACCGAAACCGACGGCGATCGAGCTTAATGTCATGAATTCAACTATGTTGAAGTACAGAGTGAATACCCACAGGCGAAGCATTTTTTTCCTGATGACAACGTATCCGACGATGGTAAGAACGAAGTTGAATACTTCAACACGTTCCATCCAGACCATGTGTCCTGCAAAAAAAAGTGTAAGAAACAGGATCTTGCAGCCGACAAGTACGGTGTTGAACATATATGATAGCTTCTGCGGATCTGACATAAATTTTTTATATGGTATTTTCATATATAACCCCTGTATCCGATCATATGCGTTTCCTGTGATACGAATGAAAAAATCCTTATATATATTATATCATAAAAAAGTCGTTTTGAAAAATATTTTTATTGATTTTTCTGAAATTTTTAAGGAAACGCTGATTTGTTCATAAATCAGCGCGGCGGCCGGGGCGAAGCCCCGCAAATCCCACCTCCGGAAATCCGGCGAAGCCGGATTTCCGGTTTAATCAGTGTTTTCTTAAAAGAAAAGCTTATCAGACCGAAAAACCAGCGTAATTATCCTGCGATTATTTTCTGCAGCTTTTCAGCGCTGTCTGCAAGATACACTGCACCTGCTGAGGCAAGCTCTTCTTTCGGACGGAAGCCCCAGGTACAGCCGATGGAGTCGATGCCGGCATTTTCGGCGGTCATGATGTCAACGTCAGAGTCGCCTGCAAGTACGACGTCATCCTTTTCAATATCAAGTTCCTTAAGAATGTCATTGACAATGTCCGGCGAAGGCTTTGTGCTTCTGCCTTCACGCTTGCCGTGTACAGATGAGAAAAGACCGTCTCCGAAATATGAAGTGATGAGTGATTTTGTAAACTCATCCGGTTTGTTCGATGCAACTGCCAGCTTTATGCCTTTTTCGTTAAGAGAAACAAGCATTTCCTTTATGCCCTCGTAAGGAATTGTCTTGTCTGTGCAGTGCTTTCTGTAGTTTTCACTGAATAATTCGTGAAGCTTTGAAATGTCGTCCGTGTTTGCACTGCAGTCAGCGAGTGCTCTGGTGCAGAGCTTTACAGCGCCGTTGCCGACAAACCTGTAGAATTTTTCGAGAGGCTGCGGTTTGTATCCCAGTGTTTCAAGCCCTGAGTTTACAGCGTCTGCAAGGTCTTCAATGGTATTTAAAAGTGTACCGTCGAGGTCAAAAATAACAGCTCTATACATACAAAGATCCCCTTTTTATATGGTGTGTTAAGGAAACACTGATTATATCGGAAATCCGGCTTTGCCGGATTTCCGGAGGTGGGATTTGCTGGGCTTCGCCCCGGAGCCCCACGCTGATTTATGAATAAATCAGCGTTTCCTTAAGATTTTGAAAAGTCATTCTTTTTTAAATGTCATTACAAACGTTTTGCCAGCAGTTCAGAATATTTTGCTCTGAACTCATCGAAAGTATCATTATCGATAGCTTCGCGTATTTTTTCAGTGAGTGTGTTGTAGAAATAAAGGTTATGCATTACTGCAAGTCTGCCGCCTAACTGTTCACCTGATTTGAAAAGGTGACGGACATAGGCTCTTGAGAAGTTCCTGCAGCACGGGCAGTCACACTGTTCGTCGATAGGACGCGGATCAGTCTCATACGCCTTGTTCGTGACATGCATTATTCCGCTCCATGTGAATACCGTTGCGTGACGGGCGTTTCGGCTCGGCATTACGCAGTCGAACATATCGACTCCGCGGGCAACAGCCTCGATTATATTTGAAGGAGTACCAACTCCCATGAGATATCTTGGTTTGTTTACAGGCATGTGCGGTTCGACAGCATCGATTATACGGTACATATCTTCCGTGCTTTCGCCTACGGCAAGTCCGCCGATCGCATAGCCGTCAAGGTCGAGTTCAGCGATCTCTTTCATATGTTCCACACGGAGATCAGCGTAGGTGCATCCCTGGTTGATGCCGAAAAGCATCTGGTGCTTGTTTATGGTATCAGGAAGGCTGTTTAAGCGGTCCATTTCCGCCTTGCATCTTTTGAGCCATCTTGTTGTTCGTGCGCATGACTGCTTTGAATATTCGTACTTTGCCGGATTTTCAACGCATTCGTCAAATGCCATTGCAATGGTGGAACCGAGATTTGACTGGATCCTCATGCTTTCTTCAGGACCCATGAAGATCTTGCGGCCGTCAACATGTGAGTTGAAGTAAACGCCTTCTTCCTTGATCTTTCTGAGCTTAGCAAGTGAAAACACCTGAAATCCGCCGCTGTCGGTAAGTATCGGTCTGTCCCAGTTCATGAATTTGTGAAGACCGCCCATCTGTTTGATGATCTCGTCACCCGGACGTACATGAAGATGATATGTATTGCAGAGCTCGACCTGACACTTCAGTTCATTCTTCAGATCAACCGAAGAAATACCACCCTTGATCGCCGCCGACGTTCCGACGTTCATAAAACAAGGAGTCTGAAAAGTCCCGTGAACAGTCTCAAACTGCCCGCGGCGAGCCTTGCCGTTTTTCTTTATTAGTGTATACATTAATGATTGTCCTTTTTAATTAAAATATCAGATGTTTCTGAGAGTTGCACTCATTATGGAGTTTGTTCATCCACTTATGGAGTCGCCTCAACTGGGTCAGGGATTTCGTAGACCTTGACGGTTTTGCCACTCCACTTAGGGAGTCGCCAAGCGCTCCCCCCTCCCTGGGGAGGGGGCAGGGGGTGGGGATACTTACACTATCAGCATAGCATCACCAAAGCTGAAGAAACGGTATTTTTCCTCAACAGCTTTTTTGTATGCCGCCATAGTCTTGTCGTATCCGTAAAATGCTGACACCAGCATGATGAGAGTGCTTTCCGGAAGGTGGAAGTTTGTGATGAGCCCGTCGAGCACCTTGAATTCATATCCCGGATAGATGAAAATATCTGTGTAGCCGTCGGCTTCCTTTATTTCGCCGTTATTGAAAGTCGCAACGCTTTCGACCGTACGGCATGAAGTCGTGCCGACTGATATGACTCTTCCGCCCTCGGCCTTTGTTTTATTAATAAGATCGGCGGTTTCTTTAGGAAGATGATAGTGCTCCGAGTGCATCTTATGCTCGAGCACGTTGTCGACCTTTACCGGACGGAATGTGCCGAGTCCTACGTGAAGAGTTACATATCCTATATTTACGCCCTTGGCCTTTATCTCTTCAAGCATTTCCTTCGTAAAATGAAGTCCTGCTGTCGGAGCGGCTGCAGAGCCGAGCTCTCTTGAATAAACTGTCTGATAGCGCTCCTTGTTTTCAAGCTTTGCCTTGATGTAAGGCGGCAGCGGCATCTGACCGACGTCTTCAAGTGCCGTGAAAAGATTTCCCTCGCACTCGAACTGAACCACACGGTTTCCGTCTTCCTTAACTTCGATGACCTTAGCCTTAAGTCTTCCGCCGCCGAATGTGAATTCAGCGCCTTCTCTTGCCTTTTTACCCGGACGGCAGATGATCTCCCAGAGCTTGTCGCCCTTCTGTTCAAGAAGAAGAAACTCGATGGCAGATCCTGTACCGATCTTTTCGCCGTAAAGTCTTGCCGGAAGTACTCGTGAATCGTTGAGTATAAGCAGGTCGCCTTTTTTCAGGTAATCGCACAGGTCGTAGAAATGTCTGTGCTCTATGGAATCATCTTTCTTCGAGAGGACCATCAGACGCGAATGATTACGCGGTTCAACCGGTGTCTGCGCGATCAGTTCCTCGGGAAGATCGTAGTAAAAGTCAGATGTGCTCATCTTATGCATTATTGCATTATTCCTTTCAGATTTCATTTATGATTATACATTATTTATTATAGCACTTTTAAGCCGCTGTTTCAATAGAAACATTTGCACAAATACCCAAAATTCCGATCCGGTTGTACGAAAAAAATTGTTGAAAATTTTTAAGCGTGGTGGTATAATATTAGAGTAAACGAGAAATATATTTTTTGTTTACTATTTTTTCGAATGATCCTAATGATAATACGGGAGGGGCACTATGATATTAGAAAAAGAAAAAGTCTTTCAGACTATATATGATTCAATGGATGCTATTTTTGTAGCGGATACCGCTGCTGACAAATATGAGATCATCAGAGATAGCGGAAAATTCACAGAGATATTCGGTATGGAAGGCTCCTACAAGGATATGATGATTAAATTCATGAAAGGCACTCTGGACAAGAGAGTATCTGAAGGCGGAGTGTATTCAGTTTTCTTTGACAAAGCCAGCGGATTTGTAGGCAGGATCTCCAAGAAAGCTAAGATGCATTACAAAGGTGAAGATTTTTATTTCCAGTTCAATAATCTTCCGGTAGATGAGACGCGTAACATAATTCTTATCACATATATTGACGAAGATGCGTATTTCACAGAATCACGCGGCGATGTAAAGACACAGGCAATGAAGAGTGCATATCTTTTCTCAATGTTTGTTGATCTTGTTGAAGACACATGCTCCAATATGGATATGTCTGAAATCGACAATGATCCGGTAAACAGTCTGAGGATCACCTTTTCACAGTGGCGCGAGCAGATCGTAAATATGATCGACGAGCATCAGCGTGATGAATTCATGAGATTTACTGATATTGAATACCTCAAAAACAATGTTGAGTCCAAAAAGGCAAAATCAAGAGAATTCTTTATGATGAATCTTGAGGGAAATTTCAAATGGGTAAATCTTATTTTCAGCCGTATTGATACCGGTTATGAAAACGATCATAAGATGGTGTTTGTTGTGGAAGATAATTCCGAAGCACATGACCGTATCACCAAAGGTCTTGAAAATGAACTTGAAAAATATCAGAAACTTTCGAAACACGATTCACTTACCGGACTTCTCAATCACGGAAATATTGAGAAGGTTCTTGCTGACTGCCTCAGCGCAAAACCTTTGTCGCTGATCATGCTTGATATTGATCATTTTAAGAAAGTCAATGATACTTTCGGGCATGCAGCTGGGGATGCAGTGCTTAAAAAATTTGCTTCGATTGCCAAGGAAAACCTGAAAGCTTGTAACTGCGATCTTGGCAGATGGGGCGGCGAGGAATTCCTGGGAATATGCAAAGAGACTTCTGGCGATAAAATGGCAGAGATTGCTGAGAAACTCAGAAAGATCATTGAAGATACGGAATTTGAAACAGTCGGCCATATCACCAGCAGCTTTGGCGTTATCGAAGTAAGTGATGGAGAGAGTGCAAAGGAAGCATTCGAACGTCTCGATGCAGCTCTTTACAAAGCCAAGGAAGGCGGAAGAAACAGAGTCGTAAGAGGATAAAAACATATATGATATCTTGGGAGGAGGCTTTAAGTAGCCTCCTCTTTTTGTATGCGCATCATACAGATGAGCGTAAAGCGCCGGAAATGCGCAATTTTCTTTTTCAAAACTATTGACAACGGGAATGTAAAGTGTTATTATAGGTAAATAGATAGAGGTGCAGCCGAGAAAAGTAACTGCTTTAAGGATACCAGTCCGGTGATGAGCGGCAAAAGGCGACGCTGCCGAAGGAAAAGCACGGTAAAGTTTTTCCTGGGCATATGCTTAAGAAGTATATGACTGTCATCATTCAGTGTGATGGAGAGCTATCGGTACGTCTGATTTACACTCGTATCAGATTTCTTATTATATTGATTGATGAACCGGTTCAAAATATTATTTTGTATCGGTTTTTTTGTTACCCGGCTCCGCGGGTGATTTGTATACGGAGAAATCAAATTTGGAGGTCATTTAAATGAAACATTACAACGTAGGTATTATCGGTGCAACAGGTATGGTAGGTCAGAGATTTGCTACACTTCTCGAAAACCACCCTTGGTTCACTGTAACAGTTCTTGCTGCTTCACCACGTTCAAAGGGCAAGACATATGAAGAAGCTGCAGGCAGCAGATGGGCTATGACAACACCAATGCCTGAATCAATGAAGAAGATGGTCCTCATGGACGCTACAGCAGACATCAAGGAGATCGCTTCAAAGGTAGATTTCGTTTTCTGCGCAGTTGACATGAAGAAGGATGAGATCAAGGCTCTTGAAGAAGCTTATGCAAAGGCTGAATGCCCTGTAGTTTCAAACAACTCAGCTCACAGATTCACAGATGACGTTCCTATGGTAGTTCCTGAGATCAACCCTGAACACATCGAGATCATCAAGGCTCAGAGAGAAAGACTCGGCACAAAGAAAGGCTTTATCGCAGTTAAGTCAAACTGCTCTATACAGAGCTACGTTCCTGCTCTTGAACCATTAAGAAAGTTCGGCATCACAAAGGTTCTCGCTTGTACATACCAGGCAATTTCAGGTGCCGGCAAGACATTCGAGACATGGCCTGAAATGGTTGATAACCTTATCCCTTACATCGGCGGCGAAGAAGAAAAGTCAGAACAGGAACCACTCAAGGTATGGGGCAGGATCGAAGGCAACAAGATCGTTAAGGCTTCAGCACCGGCTATCACAACACAGTGCCTCCGTGTTCCTGTTTCAAACGGCCACACAGCTGCTGTTTTCGTATCATTCGAAAAGAAGCCTTCAAAGGAAGAGATCTTAAAGTGCTGGAAGGAATTCTCAGGCGTTCCGCAGGAACTCGAACTTCCTCACGCACCAAAGCAGTTCCTCAACTACTTTGAAGAAAACGACCGTCCGCAGGCTAAGCTCGACAGAGACCTTGAAGGCGGTATGGCAGTTTCTATCGGCCGTCTCAGAGAAGACACACAGTACGACTACAAGTTCGTATGCCTTTCACACAACACATTAAGAGGCGCAGCAGGCGGTGCTGTTCTTCTTGCTGAATTACTCGCTGCAAAGGGATACTTTGACTGATAAGCATATTCTGAAGAATAATTTCTGATCTCACTTTACAAAAAAAGAATGGTCAGGAGTACACAGGTTTAAAGTTTCAGAAAGGATAATTTGATATGAAGAATACAATATTTACCGGTGCCGGTGTTGCTATCGTAACACCAATGAACGAAGACGGTTCCATCAATTATGAAGAATTCGGAAAAATCATAGATTTTCAGATTGAAAACGGCACAGACGCTATCATCGTATGCGGTACAACAGGTGAGTCATCAACTATGACTGATGAGGAACACAAGGAATGTATCAGATACTGTGTTGAAAAGACAGCAAAGAGAGTACCTGTTATCGCTGGTACAGGAAGCAACGACACAGCTTACGCTATCGAGCTTTCAAAGGAAGCTGAGTCCCTCGGTGCAGACGGACTTCTCGTTGTTACACCTTACTACAACAAGAGTTCACAGCGCGGTCTCGTTGCTCATTTCACAGCTATCGCTGATGCAGTGAATATTCCGATCATCCTCTACAACATTCCTGGCAGAACAGGCGTAAACATCGCTATCGATACATACAAGCAGCTCGGAAAGCACAAGAACATCGTTGCAGTAAAGGAAGCAAGCGGCAACTTAAGCTATATTGCAAAGCTCATCGCTGAATGCGGAGATCTTCTTGACGTATACAGCGGCAACGACGATCAGATCGTTCCGATCATGTCACTCGGCGGAAAGGGCGTTATTTCAGTTCTTTCAAACGTTATGCCGAAGGAAGCTCACCAGATCGCTCAGTACTGCCTCGACAACAACTGTGCAGAGGCTGCAAAGCTCCAGATAAAGCTTCTTAAGTTCATCAACAACCTTTTCATCGAGGTAAATCCTATCCCTGTTAAGGAAGCTATGAACATGGCAGGCTGGAAGTGCGGTATCGGCCGTATGCCTCTCTATCCTATGTCTGACGAAAACAGACAGATCCTTAAGGATTCAATGGCTGAGCTCGGTCTCTTAAAGTAATTTAAAACGGAGAGCCGCAGACGGGCTTTTCACATCGCAGTGCAGGTGAATTCTGTGCTGAGGCAATAAAATAAAACTGACAGCAGATCTGCATTTTACGGATCTGCTGTACTGATAATAACAGAGATATGAAAGGAATGAAAACAATGACTGATATAATCATCAGCGGTGCAAACGGACATATGGGTCACATGATCTATGAATGCATCAAGGAAAGAAGTGACTGCAAGGTAGTTGCAGGTATCGACATCAATACTGAAAAGTACGCTGATTTTCCGATATTCGCCACACCGTCAGAGCTTAATGTAAAGGGCGACGTAATAATCGATTTTTCACACCCTGCACTTCTCGATGCACTTCTTGAGTACAGTTCAAAGACAGGTACTCCGGTAGTTTATGCAACAACAGGATACACTGACGAGCAGATCGACAAGATCAAGGAAGCAGCCGAGACATCTCCTGTATTCTTCTCATGGAACATGTCAATGGGTATCAACCTTCTCGTTGAGCTTTCAAAGAAGGCTGCCGCTTTCCTCGGCGATCAGTTCGACATCGAGATCCTTGAAAAGCACCACAACCGCAAACTCGACGCTCCGAGCGGAACAGCTCTCATGCTCGCAAACGGTATCAACGAAGTATTTGACGGCGAAAAGGAATACGTTTACGACCGTCACTCAGTACGTAAAAAGCGTGAAAAGAAGGAGATCGGCATAAGCGCGATCCGCGGCGGTACCATCGTCGGCGAACACGACATCATCTTTGCCGGAAACGACGAAGTCATCACACTTTCACACAGCGCAGCATCAAGACGCGTGTTCGCAGTAGGCTCGATCAACGCCGCACTGTTCTTAAAAGGCAAGCCGGCAGGCATGTATGACATGTCAGATGTTTTCAAGGAACTCTGATAAACTGCAGATAAAGTAAATATAGAAATAAAGCTCTGTGATACAAGGTACAGTTACCATGTGTTACAGAGCTTTAATTATTGTCTGAACGATTACTAAATCATGATTTAGTAAATCACGATTTAATAATATTATATATCTGATTTTTAATGTTGTCAAAATAAAACAGCGCTGATTCTGGCATCATTTTCTGCGTCCGGATCAGCGCACCTGTTCTTGTTCACCTGGATTGAAAATACAATTAAAGCATGATATAATGTTAATTATGCAGGTGACAGTCCATATAAAGGAAACGCTGATTTATTCCTAAATCAGCGTGGGGCACGGGGCGAAACCCCGCAATCTCCCCACCCGGAAATACGGCGAAGCCGTTTCCGATTTAATCAGTGATTCCTAAAGGATAAACATTCAGGCAGGAGGTAATATCGTATGAAGATGATGCATGTCGGAGATTTGCATCTTGGCAAATCACTTGGAGATTTTGATCTCAAAGAGGATCAGGAGTATATGCTGGATCAATTGCTTAAAATAGTGGATGATCATTCGGTCGATGCGGTTCTGATCGCAGGAGATGTATATGATAAAGCTATTCCGAGCGAAGCTGCAACAAAAATGCTGGACTATTTTCTTGACAGTCTGGCCGAAAGAAAAGTCTGTACTTACATGATCAGCGGTAATCATGATTCTGACGAGAGACTGAATTACGGCAGTAATCTTTTTGAAACGAATAACATTTTTATCTCCACAAAATTTGAAGGAAAACTGTATAAGCAGGTATTTAAGGGAGAGAATGAGGAGACAGACATCTATCTTCTGCCTTTTGTTAAAGCGTCACAGGTCAGACATTACCTTCCGGAAAAAAAGATCGAAACCTATGATGATGCAGTAAGGGCAATAATAGAAAGTGCTGATATTGACCCGTCAAGGTGTAATGTAATAGTATCTCATCAGTTTGTGATGGGAAAGAGTGAAGATCCTGCCCTTTCCGGATCTGAGAGTCTCGGAACTCAGACTGTGGGAACAGTTGAAAAGATAGGTTATGACTGTTTTGATATATTTGACTATGCTGCGCTTGGACATATTCATTCTCCGCAGCAGGTAGGGCGCAGAGAGGTCAGATATTCCGGTTCACCGCTTAAGTATTCGCTCAGCGAAGTGAACAATGAAAAATCTGTACCTCTGATAACGCTGAGCGGTAAAGGTAATGTTGAAATAGAATTAGTACCTCTTAAGCCAATGAGAAATATGAGACATCTGAAGGGGAAACTGAAGGATCTTCTTGATAAATCCAATGTAACTGCTCCGGAAGATTTTATCTATGCAACACTTACAGATGAAGATTTCGTAAGCGATGCAATGGGGATTTTTCAGCAGGTATATCCAAATACCGTAAAAATCGACTACGACAATTCCCATACAAGAGAAGTGGAGCAGGTAGATATATCAAAGATCGCGGAGAACAGATCATTTGCAGATCTTATCAGTGATTTTTACAGGCAGATGTATGGCTGCGAGATAAGTGACGAGGAAATGGATGTTATGAGAGCTGCAGCAAGAGAGGCAGGTGTATTACATGAAGCCGATTAAACTGATAATGAGTGCATTCGGACCATATGCAGGAAAGATGCCGCCGATAGAATTTTCTCAGTTTGAGGAGAAAGGTCTGTTTTTAATATCCGGCGATACCGGGGCAGGAAAAACTACTATCTTTGATGCTATTTGCTTTGCGCTGTACGGAGAAACCAGCGGAAAGTTCAGAGATACGAAAAATCTGAGAAGTGAATACGCAAAGGAATCTGAAACATGTTTTGTGGATTTTTACTTTTCACATCAGGGCAGGGATTATCACATCCGCAGAGAGCCGTCCTATGAACGCATAAACAGAAACGGTAAAGTGACAGAAGAAAAGGAGAAAGTTACTTTCTTCTATCCTGACGGAACGACGGCAGAAGGCGTAAGAAATGTTGACGGCACAGAAAAAGAAACGGGTATAATTCGTGAACTGCTGCATATTGATTCGAAACAGTTCATGCAGATCGCGATGATCGCCCAGGGTGAATTCTGGAATCTGCTGAATGCTAAAACGGACGAGAGAACGAAGATCCTGCGTACCATCTTTCAGACAAGCGGATATAACAATATCGAATATCGTCTGAAAGACCGGATGGATGCCAGCAATAAACTGAAAACACAGACAGAGAGCAGTATTGTACAGTATTTTTCCGATGTTACAGCTGATGCGGAAGACGGACTGGCTGAGTCATTATCTGAGCTTCAGACCCGTGCAAAGAGATCCGGAAGTGCATGGAATATTGAAGAGATAATCGATATGGTTAAAGCTGCTATAAACTCGGATGAAAAAAAGCTGGAATCAGCGGATTCTGAACTTAAGGCTGCTGAAAAAGAATATAAGAAGAGCATAGAATCTCTTGCAACAGCTGAAACCAACAATGGTTTTATAAAAAGACTTGAAGAACTTAAGAAAAAAGAAAAGGAACTGAAAGACAGGAAGAAAGAAACTGACGAAAAGGATGCGCTCTTAAACAGACAAAAACTGGCGACCAGAGAAGTTAATCCGGTATACTTGTCCTGGAAAGACAAAGATGATTCTGTAAAAGGAATTGAAAAGCAGATAGAAGAGAAGAAAAAAGCTGTAAAAACAGCATCCGACAAATCTGTTGAAGCCAAGAAAGAGCTGGAGAAAGCCAAAAAAGAACAACCGGAAGCAGAAAAACTTCAGAGTTATATAGATAAGATAAAGGAAGAAGAGAAGAAATATCAGCAAAGAGATGAGCTCGTAAAAGAAATCGGTAAACTGAAAAAAGAATCCCGGGGATTCGAAGCTAAAGAGAAGGAATTAGAGCAAAGGGAAAAAGATCTTAAGGATGAGATCGAAAAACTTAGAGAAACTATTAAGGAACTTAAGGGTACACCGGAAAAGCTGATTGAAATTCAGGGCATGATTGAAAACTATCAGAAACTTCTTGATAAAATTGATAAGATCATTAAGACCGGAATACCTGACAGGGATCGTAAAAAGAAAGATCTTGAAAGAAAGCAGAAAGTTTTTACAGATGCACGTGAAGAATATGAAAATGCAAATAATGAAAGAATTCTGGCTGAAAGAATTCTGGATAACAGCCGTGCAGGTATATTAGCCGAGAATCTGAAAGAGGGAGAGAAATGCCCTGTCTGCGGATCTTTGCATCATCCGGAACCTGCCCGGAAATGTGACGAGGCAATCACGGAGGAAGCATTTAAAGAGCTGAAGAATAAGGAGGATGAACTTCAGGCTAAGAAGTCGAATGCAAATACTGAAGCCGAAACTGCAAAAACATCACTGAAAGAAATCGAGAGCCGCCTGCAGTCAGACATTATTGAATGCCTGAAGGATAAACTGCTTGATATCATGGATACCGGTAACGAACTTGATGTTCTGATAAATGAAATAAAAGAAGCGCAGCATATTGTAATAGATAAAATCGCAGAGAAGACTAAGCAGCAGAAAGATCTGGAGGAAGATAACCGTACTTTTGAAAGAGCGGAAAATGAACTTGAAAATGCACAGGGTATAAAATCTGATACTCTTAATAAAGATAAGGAAGAATTCTTAAAGAAAAAACAAAAGACTGAGAAGGAAGAATCAGAAAAAGAAGCGGTGCTGAAAACACTTGCAGAACTGAGCTTTGAAAACTGGGAAAAGGCAAAGTCCGAGATGGATACAGCACAGAAGAAGAGAAAGAGTATTCTGGATCAGTTTGAAAAATCTGATAAAGACAGCAGAGAAGCAGACCAGAAGTTAGCTTCAGAGGAATCTGCTTTGAAGGTCCTTGAGAAATCTCTGGTAAAAGAGAAAGAAGATGCAGAGGCAAAAAAGCAGGAGCTTGAAGCTTCGGTAAAGAAAAATCAATTTGAATCCGTTGATAACATGCTCGGGTTTGTTCTTTCCGAGAAAGCTATAGAAGCGGCTGATAAAGAGATCCGCGATTACAGACAGGAAGTTAATACGAATAAAACACAGCTTGAAGCTGCTGAGAAAGATGCCGGAGACCGTACCGTTATTGATGTGGAGCAGCTGAAAGAAAAGAACGGTTTACTGAAGGCTGAGGTGGATAAAAAACAGAAAATAAAAAATTCTGTTAAGAACAGGTTTGACGGAAATGCTGAAAGGCTTGAAAAGATCATCTCTCAGAAAGCTGAACTTGAAAAGTCAAGAAAAGAAAACAGTATATGCACCAGATTATACAATCTTGTAAAAGGTACGACTGGTAACGGAAAGATCACGCTGGAGCAGTATATCCAGGCGGCTGGTTTTGACGGTATCATAGCTGCAGCAAACAGAAGACTCCTTCCTATGAGTGAAGGTCAGTATGAACTGTACCGACAGGAAGACTCTCTCGGAAAGAAAAGCAACACATTCCTTGATCTTGAAGTGCTCGATAATTTAACCGGTCACAGAAGACCTGTCGGAAATCTGTCCGGCGGCGAAAGCTTTAAAGCTTCTCTGAGCCTTGCACTTGGATTGTCCGATACTGTTTCAATGAATCTTGGCGGTGTACAGATGGATGCGCTTTTTATTGATGAAGGTTTTGGAACACTGGACCGCAGGTCGATAGAAAGTGCAATGGATATTCTTATAAATCTGTCCGGAAACAATAAACTGGTGGGAATAATAAGCCACAGAGAAGAATTAATGGAGAATATCCCTCAGCAGATCCGGGTTAAAAAGACAAGAGACGGAAGCAAACTGATAGTGGAGACAGGAGTGTAGAATCCTGAATTTTTCCCCTTGCAAACCATACATTGCAGAAAAGATGAAGGTCCGTAAAGGATTATTATTTGCAAACATCATGGTTAGGTATTTACTTTTTTCTTATGCTGATACAACCTCCCCGCGGGAACGGAAAATTTGTCCGTTTCCGACGGGGATTTTTTATAAACCACTTGAATGATGTTACAGAAAATGTTATAATTAAGTTATATGTTTTTATTTATAGTTCACTATTGAATATCGGCCATAATTTTATTAAAAACATGATCATTTCAATCGAAAGGAATATTGTTTATGAAGAAACTGTTACTTGGAAATGCGGCATTTGCCCGCGGACTCTATGAAGGTGGATGTAAATTCATTTCAAGCTATCCGGGAACTCCTTCAACTGAAATAACTGAAGAAGCTGCAAAGTACGATGAAATATATGCGGAGTGGGCTCCGAATGAAAAGGTTGCAATGGAAGCTGCCATCGGTGCTTCTATTGCCGGTGCAAGATCTTTCTGCGGCATGAAGCACGTTGGTCTTAACGTTGCTGCTGACCCGCTTTACACAGCTTCATACTCAGGTGTAAATGCCGGTATGGTAATTGCAGTTGCTGACGACCAGGGAATGCACTCATCACAGAATGAGCAGGATTCACGTCATCACGCTATCGCTTCAAAGGTTCCTATGCTCGAACCTTCCGATTCACAGGAATGCCGTGATTTCGTTATGGAAGCCTTTGAACTTTCAGAAAAGTTCGATGCTCCGGTTATCGTAAGAACTTCAACAAGGATCGCTCATTCACAGAGCATCGTTGACTGTGAGGACAGAAAGGAACTTCCTCTTAAGGAATACACAAAGAATCCTCAGAAGTACGTTATGATGCCTGCTTACGCAAAGCCAAGACACGTATTTGTTGAAGAGAGAACACAGAAGCTCATCGAGTTTGCTGAAACATCTTCACTCAACAGAACCGAGATAAACGCAGGTACAAAGACCGGTATCATCACAAGCGGTGCTGCTTACCAGTACGCAAAGGAAGCACTCGGCGATACAGTTTCATACCTCAAGCTCGGTATGGTAAATCCGCTTCCTGTAAAGCTAATCAAAGACTTCGCTGCAAAGTTTGACGAGATCATCGTTATCGAGGAACTCGACGACGTAATTGAAACACACTGCAGAAAGATCGGCGTAAACACAAGGGGCAAGGATATATTCGGATACATCGGCGAGATCTCACAGACCATCATCGCTGAAAAGCTCCTTGGCAAGAAGAACGAATCAGTTTCACTCGATGAAAACATTCCTGTAAGACCTCCTGTAATGTGTGCCGGATGTCCTCACAGAGGCGTGTTCTACGCTCTTTCCAAGAACAAGATCACAGTTTCAGGCGACATCGGATGTTACACACTCGGTGCAGTTGCTCCGCTCAATTCAATGGATACAACTATCTGTATGGGTGCTTCCATTTCAGCACTCCACGGATTCAACAAGGTCCGCGGTGCTGAGGCTGAAAAGCGTTCAGTAGCTGTTATCGGTGACTCAACATTCATGCACTCAGGTATGACTGGTCTTGTAAACATCGCATACAACGCTACAAATTCAACTGTTATCATCCTCGACAACTCCATCACAGGTATGACAGGACACCAGCAGAACCCTACAACAGGAAAGAACTTAAAGGGCGATCCTGCTGCTGCAGTTAATCTTGAAGAACTCTGCAAGGCTATCGGTATAAAGAGAGTTCGCGTTGTTGATCCTTACAAACTTGAGGAAACAGAAAAGGCAATTCTCGAAGAACTCGAAGCTCCGGAAGCATCAGTTATCATTTCAAGAAGACCATGCGCACTTCTCAAGTACGTTAAACATAATCCTCCGCTTAAAGTGGAAAATGACAAGTGCAAGAGCTGCAAGATGTGTCTTAAACTCGGATGTCCTGCAATTTCCATAAAGAACGGCAAGGCATGCATCGACCACACTCAGTGCGTAGGATGCGGTATATGTGCAGAACTCTGTAAGTTTGATGCAATCGTCTGATTGCAGTTTCGGCTTCGCCGAAACTGCGGAGAAGGGATTACGGGGCTTCGCCCCGTTTTGCCGGTGATTTATAAATAAATCACCGGTCCTCTGACAATCAGTTAAAATGAAAATAGACGAATAAATATATTATTTCCCTATAACAGAAAGGAAAAGAATCAATGGCTACAAAATCTGTAATGATAGTCGGAGTCGGCGGACAGGGTTCACTTCTTGCATCAAGACTCCTCGGAAATGTTATACTTGCAAAAGGCTACGATGTTAAGGTATCGGAAGTTCACGGTATGTCCCAGCGCGGCGGTTCCGTTGTAACTTATGTTAAGTACGGTGAAAAGGTATTTTCACCTGTTATAGAAAAAGGCGAGGCAGATGTTATCATCTCCTTCGAACAGCTTGAAGCGGCAAGATGGATCCCTTATCTCAAAAAGGGCGGCAAGGTGATCACTTCAGTTCAGAAGCTCGATCCTATGCCTGTTATCACAGGTGCGGCTTCATACCCTGAAGATCTCATCGAAAAGATGCGTGCGAAGGGTATCGACGTTACAGCTGTTGACGCTCTCTCACTCGCAGAAGAAGCAGGCAACGCCAAGGCATCAAACGTAGTCCTCATGGGCGTCGTTTCAACAAAAACAGACTTCGAAGACGAAATCTGGCAGCAGGCCCTCGAACAGTGCGTCCCGCCAAAGTTCCTCGACCTCAACAAAAAAGCATTTGAACTCGGCAAAAACGCTGCTAAATAATCGTGTAATATGATTGATCCGGAATCCACACTTTTGCAATGTGGAGAAAACTTCAGGTTTTCCCCCCTCCCTCCGGGAGGGGGGGCAGGGGGGTGGGGACCCCGGATCATCTAAAATGATCAGGAGGATAAATCCAATGGAAAGATATTGGAATGAAGAAATTGAATGTATGTCCCGTGAAGATATGAAAAAGCTTCAGGATGAAAGACTTGTAAAGCAGGTAAAGCATGTCTGGGACAACGTACCTTACTACCGCAAAAAGATGGAGGAAAAGGGTGTAACACCTGATGATATCAAATCAACAGATGATCTTCACAAGCTTCCTTTCCTTTCAAAGGCTGACCTCCGTGACAGCTATCCTGACGGTCTTCTCGGCGTACCGCTTTCAGAATGTGTACGTATCCATTCAACAAGCGGCACAACAGGAAGAAGAGTAGTTGCCTACTACACACAGAAGGATATCGACATGTGGGAGGACTGCTGCGCAAGAGCTATCACTGCTGCCGGCGGTACAAAGGAAGACGTTATGCACGTAAGCTACGGCTACGGACTCTTCACAGGCGGTTTCGGTGTTCACGGCGGAGCGGCAAAGGTAGGATGTCTTACACTTCCTATGTCATCAGGAAATACGGACAGACAGATCCAGTTCATGATGGATCTTAAGTC
>CADAPI010000012.1 GCA_902789705.1 uncultured Ruminococcus sp. | reverse complement strand
AACGAGGTCTGCTTAAACGGCGAGCAGCTGTTTGAGTTTGAATGCACGGAGGAAACAGTGGGAAGGTTTGTTATCAAGACCTACTACGGCGTTTTCTTTGAACCGGGCGAAACCACACTCACTGTTCATGAGATCGAGGGCGGCATAGACCTTGACTATCTCTGTATAAGAAACAACCAGTCCATTTACTCATCAAGGACCGATATCTCTCCGTCGCTTGTCAATTCCAATGCATCTGCTGAAGCAAAGGAACTTATGAAGTATATGACGGACAATTTCGGCAAAAGGATAATCACAGGCCAGTACGTATCTGACTGGCGAAATATAGAGCTTGAGAAGATCTATGAAAACACTCTGAATTATCCTGCTATCCGTTTCGGCGATATGAGTCAGTACTCCGTAAACGCCGCAGAGCCGGTACCTGCTGAGGAAGATGATGTATCTGCTGCTCTGAAATGGGCTGAAAAAGGCGGTATCGTCGGATACATCTGGCACTGGAAGGCTCCTCTTTACGAGAACGAATTCTATTCGGAAAAGACAGACTTTGACCTTACAAATGCGGTGACTGACATGGACGTGGCAATGCTTTCACCTCAGAAGATCGACGAACTCTATCAGGAGGGTACTCTCACAGCCGAGACAGTCCTTCTGATCCATGACATAGACAATGTATCGGCACAGCTTGCCCGTCTTAAGGAGAAGCATGTTCCCGTGCTCTGGAGACCGCTTCACGAGGCCAGCGGTGACTGGTTCTGGTGGGGAAGTTCCGGAGCGGATTCGTACAAGTGGCTCTGGAATCTGCTTTACAAGAGGCAGACGGAATATCACAAACTTAATAACCTTATCTGGATATGGAGCGCTCAGGGTACAGATTATTTCGTGGGAAATGCAGCCTTTGACATAGCAGCTGTCGATCTTTACAGCGACAACACAGACAACACCAGCTACTACAAGCAGTATCAGTGGATCTATTCCCTCACAGGCGGTCAGAAGCTCATTGCGCTCAGTGAATGCGGCACTCTGCCTGACATGGAGCTTACCTTCCGTGACCGTGCGGTATGGTCATTCTTCGGTCTCTGGTACGGTGACTATATTCTTGACAAAAACGGTGATCTGTCGGAAAAGTACAATACACGTGAAGATCTTATCAGGATGTACAATTCCAACAGGACGATCACCCTTGACAAATACAAAAACAAATCAGTTTTCAAAGAGGAACCTCCTGTATCGACGGCACCTGTGACAACGACTCCTGCGGCTTCTTTCACAGTGACAGAGACCGTGACGACGGCGCCTGAGGAAGAGGATGAAGATGACGAAGATTACGATGAAGACGAAGACGAGTACTACGAAGACGATGATGATGACGACGGGTACTACGATGACGACCGGGAGTGATCTTCGGCAGGAAAACCGGGGCAAAAACCAGTGAATTACCGGTTCCGGCAGTGCTTTCTCGGAAACTGAGGGCTATGAAAGGCGGAACGGGGAATGAAGTATCAGATATACGGCGAAAAGGAAGTAAAGAACATACCATGGCAGGACAGACCGGCAGGATGCAGTGATACTGTCTGGAGGTTTGATGCCAATCCGATAATTGAAAGGGATATTATCCCGTGTTCCAACAGCGTGTTCAACAGTGCGGCTGTGCCCTTTGAAGGCGGATTTGCCGGTGTGTTCCGTGTGGATAACAAGGCAAGGGATATGGAGCTCCATGCCGGATTTTCAGAGGACGGCATACACTGGAATATAGAAAATGAGAGAATACAGTTTGAATGCGGTGACGAGGAAATTGCTGAGTTCTGCTACGGCTACGATCCGAGAGTGGTTTTCATTGAAGACCGTTTCTATCTTACCTGGTGCAACGGCTATAAATTCAAGCCGACTATCGGCATCGCATGGACTAAGGACTTTAAGACATTTCATCAGATGGAAAATGCATTTCTTCCCTTTAACAGGAACGGAGTTCTCTTTCCGAGAAAAATAAACGGAAACTACGCAATGCTTTCACGCCCGTCCGATTCCGGCCACACTCCTTTCGGCGACATCTTCTACAGCGAAAGTCCCGACATGACCTTCTGGGGCCGCCACAGACACGTTATGGCGCCTGTGAGAGGGTGGCAGAGTACCAAGATCGGTGCTGGTCCGGTGCCAGTGGAGACGTCGGAGGGCTGGCTCATGTTCTACCACGGCGTGCTTACCTCGTGCAACGGATTTGTCTACAGCTTTTCAGCAGCGCTTCTTGACAGGGATGAGCCGTGGAAGGTCATAAAGCGTCCGCGTCAGTATCTTATAAGTCCTCAGAAGCTTTATGAGTGCGTCGGCGACGTGCCTAATGTCACTTTCCCGTGTGCAAACATCGTAGACGCGGCCACAGGCCGTATAGCCATCTACTACGGATGTGCCGACACATGTACGGCTCTCTGCTTCACGACCACTGACGACGTCATAGACTTCCTTAAAAACGATTCCGGTGCTCCGGTGGCAGAATAGGGAAGTTTTTATCAGCTTTTCAGATCAGAGAATGCGGGGTATCCCGCGGACTTTCATTTTGCATACAGTTTTTTAACACACAAAAGAAAATGCCGTTCCGTATGATATGGTTCATGCGGAACGGCATTATTCTTAAAAAAATAAAACATGGTGTGAACCATGTTTTATGTTAATGCTGAATGTATGATCTTACGAGTATCTGAAGCAGTTCATCACGGTCTATATGTCTGATGATGTTTCTGGCATTCTGATAAGTTGTAATGTATGTAGGATCTTCTGAAAGAATATAGCCAACGATCTGGTTTACAGGATTATAACCCTTTTCCTTGAGTGCATCATAGATGATAGTGAGGTCGTTCTTTAAGGCTCTTTCTTTGTCTTCATTTACAGAAAACCTCATAGTTGCATCACTTTGTCCATTCATATTATCATCTCCTTATAATCATTATACTCTAAAAAGAGATAATAGACAAGTGTTATATTGAAAAATTTACGTTTTGACGTGTTTTAACACTGGATTTTTGTTTATCTTGTAGTTTCAGACCATGATCTGCTATTGACAGGACGTAAGTTTTAATGGTATTATACAAATACAGATACAAATACAAAAGAATTATCCGAAAGGAGACAGAAAAATGAATACAAATGAAACTGGTGCTGAAGTGCAGGCCGACGTAGTGTCTGCACCGGCGAATAAAACAGGTAAGGGTACTGTTATAGCAGCAGCTGCTGCGGTCGTTATCGGAGGAGCAGGAATAGCCTGTGCGACTGTGCCTGCCGTGAGGAACGCGATAAGAATGGCGGTCATGAAGCCGGACGATTACTGTGCCTATGTATATCAGCGCACGTTCGACAGGCTTGATGATCAGCTCACAAAACGTGCGGAAGCGACAGAGGCAAATACATCTGACGTGACTTTTGAGATCGAACTTTCCGAAAATACCGCTTTTTCATTAAAGGACATTTACGGTGACGGCTTCTGCAGAAAGCTCACGGCAAACGGTCATGTAACCGCTGCGGACGGATGCACCCGGTCTGTTTTTAACATTGAAGCCGACGGAAGACAGGTGCTTGACCTTGATCTGGCTGTCGGAGAGGAAAAGGGATTTTTTAAGATCGGCAAACTGACTGACGGGTATGTTGAATACGATATTGAGAGCAAGGCTGCGAATACAGCTGCTCTGGCATCTGCTTCCCTTGATGCGGATGATATTTCTGAGATAGTCAGACTTTACGGTGATCTTATTGTGGAATTTGCCGGTGACGCGGATACATCTCTCGAGAAGAAAGTGACCGGTAATGTCAGAAGCGTAGCGTACAGTTACAGCAGGATCACTTCCGTTATTGAGGAAGAAGACATAAAGGCGTTTTACGGAAAGCTTGCAGATGCGCTTGAGAACAGTGCTGCTGCGAAAAAGGCATCCGGTATGGATGAAGAAGCATATTCAGAGATGCTCAAAGGCCTCAGGCACCCTGCAGGGGACGTTAAAGGCGATGCCATACTCTGTACCTATGTTGACCCTAACGGCGATATAAGGGGCGTTGAGTGGAAAAAGGAAGACCATCCGTTTTCAGTTATGACTGCCGGGGGTGAAGACCGTTTTGCGTTCGAACTTGAGTCAGAAGCAGCATCAGTAGCAGTTACAGGCAGAGAGACCGGCGGCAGATATACCGGCAAAGCCGTTATCAGTACTGATGCCGGCGGTGAAGATACGGTAACGGTGAACTTTGATGATCTTTCAGTTATTAATGACAAATTTCTTTCGGGCAAGGTCTCATGTGACATGTACGAGCTCACAAACGGAAGTATAGGAAGACTTGAGCTCCTTTTTGAAGCGGAGGACGATGCTCAGATCATATCATCTGAATTAGCCGGTTCAGGAAAGTTCAAGGCTTCTGTAAAGACTGACTGCGTCGAAGGGGCACAGGTAAGTTTCCCTTCTGAAAGCGAATGCATCGATATGGACACATTCCTTCATACTGCAGATTTTGATAAATTCATCTCAGACCTGCTTGCTTCCCTCGGTGCAGATGAGAAATACGTTTCAGGCGGACTTTTCGGAGGTGCTATGGGGCTTTCAGATTCGTTCTGATAACAGACTGATACAGTAAAAAAGACGCAGACCGCAGTCGTTTCTGACTGAAGTCCGCGTCTTTTATGTTTTGTACTGCGTATATGAGCCGTTCTTACTGGCTGATGACCGTGTAGTTGTCGGCAGCGCTGTCCTTGGTGACGTGCTCGGTAACATTGGTTACTTTCACGCTTAACGGCTTCTGACCAAGTGTGATGGTTATCACGTCGCCTACCTTGACGTCGTAGGAGGCTCTGGCTATCTTGTCGTTTACCATTACCTTGCCTGCGTCACAGGCTTCATTCGCCACTGTACGGCGTTTTATGAGACGTGTTACTTTCAGGTATTTGTCGAGTCGCATAATTTCCTCTTTCGTTAAAATAAGCCGCCCGGAAGACAGCTTCTGTTTTGCGTATAAACAAAAAAAGCACAGTATCAGATCAGAGATCCGACGCATGTGCTTTTAAAGTGTTTATGTGTAAATCTTACTTCTTCTTAGCAGGAGTGTTTACAGCATCCTTGAGAGCCTTACCAGCCTTGAAAGCAGGAGCCTTCTTTGCTGGGCAGTGGATTGTTTCGCCTGTTCTTGGGTTCTTTGAATCCTTAGCTGCTCTTTCACGTACTTCAAAAGTACCAAAGCCGATGAGCTGAATCTTTTCGCCCTTTGCGAGAGCTTCTGTGATAGCTGATGTTACAGTAGCAAGAGCCTTGTCAGCGTCCTTCTTTGAGTATTCGCCTTTTTCTGCTATAGCATTGATTAAATCTGCCTTTGTCATTTTTATTTACCTCCGTTTAATGGTTTGTGTTCTGAGCTTTAGCCTGTTTCCAGTACTCGTCAAGCTCATCTATGCCAAGAGATTTCATATCTATCTCCTTTAGCCTTATAAGTTCTTCTGTCTTTGCAAAACGTCCGATGAATTTTTCGGTTGATTCCGTAAGTGCTAATTCGGAATCGACACCGGCTTTTCTTGCAACGTTTGTGCACGAGAAGAGTACATCACCGAGTTCATCCTTTATCTTTTCAGGACTGTTTTCGTCGATGGCAGCCTCGAGTTCGCTTATTTCTGACTTAAGACGTTCAAGAGCTGACTTTACGTCTTCAAAATCCATTCCGGACTTTGAAGCTCGTTTTCCGACCTTCTGGGCTCTCATAAGAGCAGGGAAGGTTTTCGGAACGCTTTCAAGCGTTTCCGTGTACGTCGTCTGTCCCTTGGTCTGCTGCTTGATCTGTTCCCAGTTGCTTAAGACCTGTTCACATCCGTCCACCTTTACCTCGCCGAAAACGTGAGGATGACGGATTATGAGCTTCTGACAAACGTCGTTGCACACATCTTCAAAACCGAAAACATTTTCCTCGGTCTTGATCTGTGAATGGAAGACTACCTGAAGCAGAACGTCGCCCAGCTCCTCGCGGAGCATTTCAGCACTGTCCATGTCGATGGCCTCAACAACTTCATAAACTTCCTCTATGAAGTCCTGTCGGATCGACTTGTGGGTCTGTACCTTGTCCCACGGACATCCGTTTTCGCTTCTGAGTATTCCGACGATCTTTATGAGATCATTTATGTCGTAGTGTTCCTTGAATTCAAACATATGAAAACCCTCAAAACAAGGCTGATAGAAGCCTTTAATTATAGTACCGCAAACCATCGTAAAAAGCAAGCATTTTCTGCAATTTTGTAATATGTATAGAATATTTCGTTAGTCTTTCAGCAATAATGGGTAAAAAACACATGAGAAAATGCCGTATTTACTTATCTTGCGTCGACAAACCCTACTTTCCTGTATACCTTGGAGAGTGTTTTTCTTGTCATTTTGAATGCTGCTTCCGCACCTGCAGTGTAACATTCCTTGAGGTAAGCCTTGTCTTCAATGAGCTTTGCAAAGCCTGTGCGTACCGGTTCAAGGTGGTCAGCAACAGCTTCACCTACTGCGATCTTGAAGTCGCCGTAGCCCTTTCCTGCAAATTCAGCTGTGATCTCGTCGAATGACTTGCCTGTTACAGCTGAGTAGATGGACATAAGGTTGTTGATGCCGTCCTTGCCTTCGCGGTAACATACCTCAGCTTCTGAGTCTGTTACGGCACGCTTGAACTTTCTGATTATTGTATCCTTGTCATCGAGAATGAAGATGCATGCGTTAGGATTCTCGTCTGACTTTGACATCTTCTTTGTAGGATCCTGAAGTGACATTACTCTTGCGCCTGTCTTTGGAATGTAAGGTTCCGGAAGAGTAAAGAATTCGCCGTATTTCTGGTTGAAACGGCCTGCGATGTTTCTTGCAAGCTCAAGATGCTGTTTCTGGTCAGCTCCGATTGGAACGAGATCAGCATTGTATGCAAGAATGTCAGCTGCCATAAGTACAGGATATGTGAAAAGTCCGGCATTTACGTCATCTGAATGCTTTTCACTCTTTACCTTGAACTGTGTCATACGTGAGAGTTCGCCGAACTGTGTGGAGCAGGAGAGTATCCAGCTGAGTTCTGCGTGGTTCGGGTTGTGGCTCTGTATGAATGCAGTTGATCTTTTCGGATCGATGCCGCATGCTAGAAGGAGAGCGTAGGCTTCGAGTGTGTTCTGACGAAGCTTTGCAGGTTCCTGTCTTACAGTGATTGCGTGCATGTCAACGATAGAGTAGATACAGTTGTACTCGTCCTGCAGCGGGCCCCAGTTTCTGATGGCGCCGATGTAGTTTCCGAGTGTGAATGTACCTGTAGGCTGTATTCCGCTGAAAATGGTCTTCTTTGCGATTGTTTCTGACATTTATTTAACGTCCTTTCAGGATTACTTGCGTGAAGCAGCTTCTTTTGTCTGAGCTGTCTGAACTTCGTTCATTACCTTCTGGTAAAGGTGGAGAAGGAATGCTCTCATCTTGTCTTCTTCTGAAGCAGCTGTTGCAGGGTTTACAACTGTTTTGTAAACACCCTTTCTTGTCATAAGGTGAACAAAGTGCTCAGATGGGTTCATCGGGATGTCGAAAACAGATGTTCTTGAGCATACGGGAAGTGACTGACCTGCGCTTGCGAGGAATGAGCGGCAAGCCTGTGCGAGTGCAGGATGATTTGCTGCAAGACCTGTTATCTGTGCGCCGTTGTTGAAGTAGATGTTAACTGCACCGTTTGCAAGGCATACGAGTGTGCCGAGAAGGCCTCTGCCCATCGGGATGTCAACTACTGCGCTGTATATCTGCTTGTCGTCTGTGAGCTTAAGTCCGATAACTGCAGGAGGCATTCTGAGTGCCTTGATTCTTGCAAGAAGGTATGGTTCACAAACATTATAACGTTCAAAATTTGCCATGATGGATCTCCGTTTCTCTGCCGCTTTTACGGCAGTCTGTTAAAATTTTTCTTTAGTAAGCTTTCCGAGTATCTCGCATCCGCGGACTATCTGTTCGTCTGACGGTGTTGAGAAGTTGAGACGGAAAGAGTTGGTTCTGTCAGTTTCGTTTATCATGAAAGCGGTGCCCGGAACGACTGCTACCTTGTACTGTTCAACAGCGACTTTGCAGAATTTCATCATGTCGATGCTTTCAGGGAGTGTCGCCCAGATGAACAGACCGCCTTCAGGTTCAGTTACCTTTACCGACGGGTCAAAGTGTTCCTTTATACCGTTTTCCATAAGTGTGAACTTGCGTCTGTATACCTTTCTGAGTGATGCCAGATGCTCGTTCATATCGGTTGTTTCCATAAATCTGTCGCATACCTGCTGCGCCCAGATGTTGGTGTGTACATCGGCTACCTGCTTGCATACGACCATTTTTGAGATGATCTCAGCCGGTGCACTTACATATCCTACGCGAAGACCCGGTGCGAGTATCTTTGAGAATGTTCTGCTGTAGATAACGCGGCCTTCGGTATCCATCGACTTGATGGAAGGAATGTCTTCTCCTGCAAAGCGGAGGTCGCCGTAGGGGTTGTCCTCGAGTATGATGAAGTCATACTTCTTTGCCAGTTCATAGACTGCTTTTCTCTTTTCCAGAGACAGGGTGTTTCCTGTAGGGTTCTGGAAGTTAGCTATAAGATAAAGAAGCTTTACTCTTTTGTTTGCCTTAAGTGCTTCCTCGAGTTTTTCAATGTTTATGCCGTCATGCTCCATTTCAACGCCCACGATATTTACGTTGTATGATTTGAATGCGTTGAGTGAACCGATGAAGCTCGGAGCTTCGCATATAAGTGTATCTCCGTCACTGCAAAGAACCTTGCAGGCCAGTTCGTTTGCCTGCTGTGCACCGGATGTGATGATGAGATCGTCACGGCCTTCGGTGAAACAGTTTTTCTTCGCCATTTCATTTTTAAGACGGTCTCTCAGCGGAGTATAGCCTTCGGTAATGCTGTACTGCAGGGCACCGATAGGATCCGTCGCAAGTATGCTGTCTGAAATGGCCTTTATCGCATCCTTCGGGAAAGCTTCAGCTGCAGGACTTCCGGCTGCAAAAGGGATAACGCCCGGTTCGGAAGTATGCTTGAGTATTTCACGTATAACAGACGGTTTCAGCTTTGATACCCTGTCAGAAAAATGATAATCCATATATTACACCTCTCTTGTTATAAGAATAATTTGAATTTATGAAATTTTACCCGTTAAGGCAGTAAGATCAGTTCTGTGTCAGAATAACGTGCCTTCAAAAAACCACATTATTCATCTATTATATCACAGAATAAATAAAACATCAATATTAAATCGGCAGTTTCATCGTTTTTTCAGCGTTTCGGTCCTGTTCATGACACATTTGGCTATAAGCGCAGTCCGTTCCGGCTTCTGCGATGAGAGAATGCGTGAAATGTCAGCTTCTATGCTGTCGAGTGTGGAAAGATCCGGCTTTGATATGTCCGAAATGAGTTTTGCCTGCTCGCTGTGCGTTTTTCTGAAGGGCTTGCAGATGATGTTCGCTGTGGTTATCTGGTCGTCGGAGCGGTTGTACCATAAGGATGTGCCGCTGTCGAAAACCGGAGCGGCTCCTATCCATTCCAGCGTGTCCGGATCGCGGAGAAGTCCGAAGTTACCGAAGTGCCTGTCCTCATTTGCGATAATGTAGTCGAGGGTTATCATTCCGTCGAGTGCAGGGACGACATCTACGCCCAGTTCCCTGCATATGTTTACGTAGTGCATGTATTCGCTTTCGTGGTTTTTACGCTCGCGTATCTGCATTATCCTGTATGCGCTGACCAGTTCAGTGTGTGTGGTCACAAAGTCCTCGCAAATGCTGAAAGGTTCGTCGGCTATGGTTATCATGTCGTAGTGTACATGTGCTATGCCGAGCTTTTCCGCGATCAGTGAGGCTATGACTTCGTTATACGGCTGCTGGCGGTACGGGTATGATCCGCCTTTTATCAGACAGCGCTTTCCGTCGATGATCTTCCATCGTTTTTTCAGGTCGCCGTCAGATGTGTTGTCCGGCGAAAGAAACTCAATGTCCGACGGGCTTATCTTTTTACCGAACAGTACGTCGCCCATGTCATCGGAAAAATCGTTCTCGAAGAAGTTTATGTTTTCCCATTTCAGATCCGAGTCCGCAGGCCTTATCCAGTAATGATCCGAAAGACTGAGCCCCAGACAGCGTGTGAGAAGCAGAGAGGTGTCGTCAGCTCCGATCGTTTCCAGTGCTTCATTTATGCCTGCTCTGCTCGCCGGAATACATCTGCCGCGCCACCATCTGTTAAGTGAGCTCCGGACAGCTTTTTCGCTGTTTTCTTTTGAAGTTATCACACCCACCGGAAGATGTTTCTCAGAGTAAATGTCCTCAATTACAGTAATTCCTCCGAGTACATCGTCTATATCTATAAGAGCAGTTTCGATGTTCTTATGCATAAGAATGTATTTCATGGCGCACCTCTTCTCACGTGATTTTTTATAGATGTTGTGTTGCTTGTTTCTCAATTTACGTTGTATAAATATCATGATAACATAACAGTTTATTGATGTCAATGATAGCACATATGATAGTAGACTCTGCGTTTAAAAGGTAATCGCCGCCTCTGCGAGACGTCGATTGCTATTGAAACCGCTGCACACTTGATGCAGCGGTAGGTGCGAATTTCACAGGAATCTGGAATTGACTTTATTGCTGGTATGTGATATATTAAAATGCGAAAAATTGAAATATGTTTTTTGAGGTAGTTATATGGCGATGATAGAAGACGCAGTTATTTTATTTAAAAATATTGACGAAAATTTTATTAAGCACCACTTTGGGGGCAACCAGCTAAAAAACAATGAAGGATATACTGTGCCTGAATATAAATGTACAATTTACCCTTTCAATGATTGCTATATAAGTGATTCGTTAGATTTCGCAGTGGATATAGATAACAAGTGGATCCTTGATGCATACGGAAAAAATGAATTAACGTTTGAATTTATTGAACATCTGCTGGAAAATACGAGTGGTGACTTTATGTTCCTTGATGATTATGAAATCGTCTTTGAGAGAAGAAACGGGTTACTGATAGCGGTTGATTCAAACGATCATTTTCATACGTGTTCATTCAAAAATTGCTATGATTTACTGAAGACCGAACATTTCAACGGCTTTCATGATGATTACGGATTAACTGTTCATTTTCATGATGACATAGATGAATTAAAAAGAGTGCTGTTTGATTTGGTAAAACAATCGGTATCAGGATATTCAAATGTCAAACTGATAGAATATGATATAAATCCGAAGGAATTTGCTTTAACATCTGATTTTTTCAGCATTACGGTAAGTGAAAATGAAGTTAAAAAAGGTGAATATTATATTGTCGCTCACTATTCTTATTCAGATTCTCTTAAAGATTGCAGAAATCAATATTTAAGGAATTTGTTCAGTATTTTATTTGAAAGCTTTAATATTTCGGAAGAAGAAAAGGCAAAACTTAAGCAGAAGATAGGAAACTTAGCTTTCTGATATGTGAAAATAAACACTAACATCCCCCTTACACGCGTAGTAATAATGCGTATAAGGGGGATGAGTTTTATATTTAAGTTTTATCTGCCGTCTGACATGATAGCGTTTTTCAACAGTATGAAATCGACAATGTTGATTTTCTTGTCCTTGTTCAGATCGAACGGAGTGATGTCATGTTTGCTGTCCGAATAAAGAAGTTCCTTTTTCATAGCGATAAGATCGGCACAGTTAATTGAACCGTTTCCGTCAGCGTCACCAGGTATGATCTCAGGTTCAGCTAAAGGCGGACCTGGTTTGTCCGGATCTGTGACTGCAGGATTTTCTTCCGGAGCGGCAGGATCTGTGACTGCAGGTTTTTTTTCCGGAACAGCCGGTTCCGTTTCTGCAGGTTCGGTTTCAGGGACATCTGTGATCTCAGGTGCAGCCGTATCTTCAGGTTCTGTTATTTCCGGTTCCGGATCGGTGACAACCGTTTCAGCCGGTTGTGTTTTCGTTATCTCTTTTTCCGAGTATTCGGTCAGTATTTCACAGCCGTTTATGGTGACTGAGAACGGAGAACAGCGGTATGCTTCTGCTGCTATCGTGGTATTGTACAACGTTGAATCAGGGTTGAAACCGTACTTTTCCCATACCTTGAAGTGCTCGGATACAGTGACGGTTCCGCTGATATTTCCGGACGCGCTGTCGATCCTGTTTTCTCTTCTTACGCTCCAGTATGTCGGATATCCCGTAGTACCCTGTATTCCACCCATGGTGTTTCTGTATGTCACGTAAATATCGTACAGAGCACCGTCTATTTCAACCGTTTCCGCTTCCTTCACTGATCCCGGCGGTCTCCAGTTTCTCCAGCCTTCAACGATGTAGTATTCGGTTGTCGGGGATTCTGCCCAGCCGTAAATACTGAATTGTGCATTTCCGGTTTCCAGATCTGAAAAGGAAAAATCGATGTCGTAGCTTGCGGTGATCTTTCCGAAAAGCTTGTATTTAATTCTCGATTCGAATTCAGTGCCTTTTGTTAAAAGGATATTTTCGATGCCGGAGGCTTTAAGTTTCAGAGTTCCGTCTTTTTCAGGTGTAAATTCGACTTCTCCTGCATAGTTCTGATTCCACATCTCATAAGCGTATTTGCCGATTTTGCCTCTGAGATCCTGATCCGCAGCCTTTACATATGCCGGCGGCGGACAGGAAGCCGCAGTTAAGGTGGCGCTCATTAAAAGTGCCGATATCTGTGTAGTGTACTTTCTGTTCACTTTATCTCCTCCCTACAGGTGTTCATAAATAAGTTTGTCTGATCAGAATGACTGCCGGAAACAGTTATCGGCCGTCTGAACTGATGACGTTTTTCAACAGTATGAAATCGACGATGTTGAATTTATGGTCTTTATTCAGGTCAAACGAAGCGATGTCATGTTTGCCGTCTGAATAGAGAAGTCTTCTTTTCATTGTGATCAGATCAGCACTGTTTACAGAGCCGTTGCCGTCTGCATCACCAGGTATGATCTCAGGTTCAGCTAACCGCGGACCTGGTTTGTCCGGATTGGTGATTTCAGATTCTGAAGGCATGGTGACTTTCGGATCTGCAGATGGGACAGGATCTGTGACTGCAGGATTTTCTTCCGGAGCGGCCGGATCAGTTACCGCAGGTTCGGTTTCAGGAACATCTGTGATCTCAGGTGTGACCGTATCTTCAGACGCTGTTATTTCCGGTTTTGGATCGGTGACGGCTGGTTCAGCCGGTTCTGTTTTCGCCAGCTGTTCATTCGTATATTCAGTCAGAATTTCACAGCCTTTATTCATGGTGATCTGTCCGCTGCATCTGTATACTTCAGCATTGACTGAGGTGTCGCAGAGCTTTGCATCAGGATCAAATCCATACTTTTCCCATACTTTGAAGTGCTCGGAAAGTGTGACCGTACCGCTCATACTTCCGGGAGACTCATCGATTTCGGAGTCTCTTCTTATGCTCCAGAACTGCTGCCAGCCGTTATCAGTGCCTATTATACCGCCCATTGTAATTGTGTGCGTAACATAGATATCATATAGTTTTCCGTCTATTTCTACAGTTTCAAGCAGTGTGTCTGATCCCGGCGGTCTCCATTTATACCAGCCTTCTACAACATAATACTCGGTTTTTGGGTTTTCTGTATCATACTCGGTTGTGGGTCTTAGTGTCCATCCGTATATGCCTAAAAGTGCAGAATTGTTTACGAATCCTTCTTCAGGCCGGAAATCAATTATAGAATAATCAATGTCATAGTTTGCTGTGATCTTTCCGTAACGGCTCCATTTGTATTGTGATTCGAATTTGGTGCCTTTGGCAAGCATAATGCTTTCTACGGGGGAAAATTTCAGATCCAGTTTTCCGTCAGCGTCGGGTGTGAACTCCACATCTCCGGTTCCGTTCTGGTTCCATAAATTATAAGTGTATCCGCCTGCCGTTCCGGTTTCGTTCAGATCTACTGCCCTTACCAGTGCTGCCGGCGGGCAGGAAGCCGCAGTTACGGCAGCGCTCATTAAAAGAGCGGATATCTGTGTAGTGTATTTTCTGTTCATTGTAACTCCTCCCTGTAGTTTGTTCATGAATGTTTTTTGAAAATGCCGGAATTCAGGACGTTTAAGCCCGTAGTTCCGTATGCCGTAACAGTCGTAAGTTTTGTTGTTTGCTTTAAATATATACAAATTTTTTCTGTTTGTCTATACAAATATTGCTGTATTTACAGATGCTGCGACATCGCCGCCAAATGGTAATCGCCGCCTCTTCGATGCGCCGATTGCTATTGAAACCGCTGCATGCTTGATGCAGCGGTGAGTGCGTATTTTCATGAATATTCGGTTTGACTTTCAGTGTAATATATGCTATACTAATTATAGATAAAGTATCCGCTGACCAATATGCGGGATATAAATGGTTGGGTCGTAAGTTTTCCGCTGACCAATAGGCGGGATATAAATGGTTGGGTCGTAAGTCTCCTGTTTCAGGGGACTTTTTTATAAGTGTGCTGAATTAAAGATATTCTGCAGTAGGATGACGTTTACACTTCAAAAAATACAATTAACGTTAAAAATAACATACTAATCGTCTGTATTTGTATGGATATGCTCATTGAAAACGATTAACATATATGATATAATAATTACAAGATTGATTTGTATACTTCAGCTGCGGCAGAGAATGTGGAATATCGAATGGGTTTCTGCCGCAGGCTGGATCTGAAAATGACGAACAACTAATTCCTTAAAAAAATCATATAGCAGCATCTCCCTTGCAGACTTTTTATCTCAGAGTTTGTAAGGGAGATGCTGTTTTTATCTGTACTTATAATTATGTGTAGATGCTCTGTTGTGAACCTGAATACATTAATAACAGAAAATTCAGACGTTAGAATATTTAAGGAAGTTCCGTTTTTATTTTTCTAAAGCAATAGCTAATATATTAGCCAGAACAGGCGAAAGCACTTGATTCTGGATAATATATTAGCTATAATTATAGTAGAAGAAAAACACGGGAAGGTGGTTGCATGCAGAAAAAATATGTCTGGGAAACGGCGGATGAAATTGATCTTGCGGTTGCTGAGAGGGCGAGGAAAATAAGGCGCAGGCTTAAGATGTCACAGCAGGAGCTTAGCAAACGTTCCGGTGTGAGTCTCGGCTCGTTAAAAAGGTTTGAGCAGACCGGAAATATCAGTTTTCTTTCACTGACGAAGATAGCAGTTGCGCTGGATGCAGTTGACGGGATAAAAGCGCTGTTTGAGGACGTTCCGTACAAGTCTATCGAGGAGGTACTCAATGAGTGGAAATGATATAAAATTCGGACTTAAGGCGGTCAGGGTGAAATATGCGGGACGGTATGTCGGTACTGTCGCTCTTTCAAATTAAACGCTTAGAGAAACTGTTTAAAACTTTTCGACAATCGCTGTATTTTTTGGGAATTATAATTGACATTTCCCTTTTGCTATGATATAATCTTTGTATAATTACGTTGATTTATTAATTATTGGTACAAGTATATTTGATAAAGTGTGCTAATCAGGAGGGTAGGGGAAATGATAGAAAGGATAATGGAATACATTGCTGAAAGTCAGCCGTATAGAGAAATTCCTTTTTTGGCAGCTTATTTGATTCCGTATTATCTGATTCACCTTACAGTGAAAAAGATAGCTGCAAAAAAAGCAACTGTAAATAAAGAAGGTGACGGCAATGGACATTAAACTTCTGAGTGAACATGATGCTTATATGATTTTACTCAACATTTATATCCTGCTGAGGTACGGCATTATAAGTCTTATGATATATGGCGTAATATTTATCTTCAGGTTCTTATGCAGAAAAAATAAATTGACTTATGTTCAAAGAAAAACATGGATCATATCATCCGTCATTATTGTTATTTTAACATTACTCGTCCCTTATTGCTTTGCTATAATATATATGATCGCTGAACATAAATAATAATGATAATATTGTGGAGGCAGAGCTCTGTCGGTGAGTTTACCGACGGGGCTTTTCCGGTTTATGTGAATGCGGGTAAACAAAAAACGCAGGTCTCCTACGGGGGAGAGACCTGCATTTTTTATATTGAATGGGGAATTAAATTGTCTTATCAAACGTTGAAGCGGAAGAGAACGATGTCGCCGTCGTTCATAACGTATTCCTTGCCTTCAAGTCTTACGAGGCCTTTTTCCTTGGCTGCTGCCATTGAACCGCATGCCATGAGGTCGTCGAATGCAACGACTTCAGCACGGATAAAGCCTTTTTCGAAGTCTGTGTGGATCTTGCCGGCTGCCTGAGGAGCCTTTGTACCCTTTTTGATAGTCCATGCACGAACTTCCGGCTGTCCTGCTGTCAGGAATGAGATGAGACCGAGAAGTGAGTAGCCTTCCTTGATTATACGGTTGAGACCGGATGTTTCAAGGCCGAGGTCACTGAGGAACATTGCCTTGTCCTCGTCGTCCATGTCTGAAATTTCAGCTTCTATCTGAGCGCAGATCGGGAAAATAGCTGCCTTTTCTTCTTCAGCTATCTTGCATACTGCCTTGTAGTGTTCATTTGTGTCAATGTTGTTTCTGAAGTCATCTTCACTTAAGTTTGCAGCGTAAATAACCGGCTTGAGTGAGAGGAGCGGGCATGTTTTCAGCATTTCTTCCTCGTCTTCAGTTGTTTCAAAGGAACGTGCCGGCTTGCCGTCTTCGAGATGCTTCTTGAGGTTTTCGAAGAAATCAACTTCTGCCTGATACTTCTTGTCAGCCTTGACCATTTTCTTTGCCTTGTCGATTCTTCTGTCTACCATTTCGACGTCAGAGAAAATGAGTTCGAGGTTGATAGTTTCTATGTCACGGGCTGGATCTATTGAGCCGTCAACGTGGATGATGTCCATGCTTTCAAAGCATCTTACAACGTGAACAATGGCATCTACCTCACGGATGTCTGCGAGGAACTTGTTTCCGAGGCCTTCACCCTTTGAAGCGCCCTTTACAAGGCCGGCGATGTCAACGAATTCGAGAGTTGCCGGTGTGAATTTGTCCGGGTTGTACATCTTTGCGAGAGCATCGAGTCTTTCGTCCGGAACGGAAACTATACCAATGTTTTTGTCAATGGTGCAGAACGGATAGTTTGCTGATTCTGCGCCTGCGTTTGTAAGGGCATTGAACAGTGTACTTTTTCCTACGTTAGGAAGTCCAACCATACCTAATTTCATATTATGTCAAAATCCTTTCGTGATCATTCCCTGCCTTTATGAGAATGATTTTTCTGTTTGATTTCATTCTTTATAATAATAGCATAAAAATCCTGTTTTTACAAGTAGATTTTTCTATGCGGTTATAGTGGAATATGCATAAAGTCATTAAGTGGAAATGAAGTTCCGGCCATCCGGATAAACAGAATTTTCTGTCACGAAAAAAAGCATTCTTCTGGATTAAACTTCCTTCACAGAATGTTTACAGTTCTCTTCTTAAAAAAGTGTAATAAAAATTTCTGAACGTTGTCTCTATAGACAGAAGGCGTAAACGAGATATTCTGTTTTCATATATCGCGAAATACCGGTACGGTTCGCGGACAGATTTAAGATAAAGAGAGATAAATATCATATCCGTTCGTTTATACCTTTTATATTTTATATATGTATTGCTTTTTCAGAAGCTGCATTGTATAATGAAAGTGGATATGAGAAAGATTTGAACAAAAGGAGGCGGGGATTCTGGAATACACTATAAGTATAACGAACCGGTGCAATCTGCACTGCAGGTACTGTTATGAAAGACATCTTAATACGGAGCTCGGATGCATAAGTGATGAAACTGCTGAAAAGATCATAGATTTTATCAACGGCCGTCACGATGCCGGAACGGTCTATCTTTTCGGCGGCGAGCCTCTTCTTTACAAAGACAGGGTGAAGCAGTTCATTGAAAGAATAGAGAACGGAAAGGAATACGTCATTACGACGAACGGCACTCTTCTCGATGAAGATTTCGCAAAATGGTGCTTTGAAGAGAGCGGAAAAAATGTCCGTATAAATATGTCACATGACGGAAAAACCTGCGCTGACCGCGGTGCCGATCCTGCGCTGCTTGATGAGAAGGTGAAGATGCTTCTTAAGTATCAGGAAGATACGCTTATCCAGCTTGTCTACACTGAACAGACACTGCCGGATCTTTACGACAACGTTCTGCATCTGAGCGGACTTGGCGTGAAAAATGTGTCTGCAGCACTTGACGGATTTGCTTCACCGGCCGATCCGGACAGTTTCGGCGATCTCATGCGGGAACAGTGGGATAAGCTCGGACATCTGCATGGTGTGTCGATGCACGAACTCACCGCCAAACGCAAATTTATCAAGGAGAACATCAGACCGAAGTGTGAAATATGTAAAAAGAAGGTCTACATCAACTGGGACGGGAACTTTTATCCGTGCATACAGTTCCAGAACCTTAGCGGATTCCGCTGCGGCGATGTGAACACCGGCATACTGACAAAGGAAGCTGAAAAGGCGCATCCTGATTATTCGGTAATGTCGGCAAGATGTGACGGCTGCGAGATACGTGATTACTGCCGCAACTCATGCGCGTGCAGGAAGATGGGCACTACCGGAACGCTGACCGATATTTCGGAGGCAGCGTGCATGGAGGAACAGGTGCACATTCTTACTGCGCTCGAGCAGATAGCGGAATCGCAGCGGCGAAAGAAGAAAACTGAAGAAAAGCCGGTAAAGCAGTCCGGCAAATCTGTAACTTAAAAAGGAGGGCAATCAAATGAGAAAGTTTACTAAAGAAATATCGATGCTCATAGCCTCAGTAACAGCGGGAACTATGGCGTGTGCGTCAGTAAATGCAGTTACGCAGGCAGATCCCGGAAACTGCGGCGGAGATACTATATGTGAGAACCAGCCGATACAGTTGTCCGGACAGGTGACTATGCCGGACGTTACGAAAACTGAACCGGAGGTACTGCAGAGAACCGCAGGTGTGGCTGTAATGCACCCTGAGGAAACGGAAGCAGTTACGAAAATGGCTTCAAGTCCGGGCTTTATGATGCCGGATGATACGGAAACTTCTGAGATCACAGATGATCCGGTGCCGGTTACAACAAGCGAAGAAATATTCAAAACGGCCGGTGACATGATGCCGCCTGACTATACTGAGACAGAGGAGCCGTATCCGGTGGCAGGAGGATTCCCGGTTCCTGACTACCTCGTAACCGAAGAAGAACTCATTCCTGAGGCCGGAGAAGCAATGCCGCCGGAATTTACAACTCCTGCAGTGACAACAGTACCGGAAGAGCTGCTCCCTGAAGCAGGAGTAGCGATGCCTGATGATCTCACGACTCCGCCTGTTACAACCGTGCAGGAAAATCTGATTGCGACTGCCGGTGTTGCAATGAGACCTGACGGTGATCTTGACGGAAACGGCAAAGTGGATGTAACAGATCTGACTGAGCTTTCGCTTTATCTTGTAGGCGACAGGAAACTTGATCAGTATCAGCTTGATATGGCGGATATGAACTATGACGGAAAGACAGACATCGTGGATCTTGCTACACTTAAACAGAAGATCGCAAAAAAGTGATAAGTAAAACAATGTAAATTATCCTGGGGCTGCGGGTGAGATCTTCCGCAGCCTCTTGGTATTTCCGGATGGAAATGATGCTGGTTTTACCGTATATCTGAATTTTCATGAAAAAACTTCTGCATTTTAATTGAATTTTAATCTTTATTGTGTATAATATAAATATATAAAAAAGTACACAGGCCGTAAGGCAGGAAAGGAACAGCAAAATGGAAGAGACAAAATACACTGAAAACAAGATCTATTTTAATGCAAGGGAATGGAGTATCTGTTCAGATACATCATCTTCAAAAGGTGAAAGAACTTTTGTGACTGATTTCGAGGGAGGACTTTCCGAGGCTTACTGTATCGGCGACAGGACTCCGAATGTTACCGAGATCGGCACAAAGCAGCTCATTCTTGAAAAGAACACGAAGTACACTTTCTACTTCTGGGTAAAGATCGAACGCAGCCCTAAAAACGAGGCTGTGTGCCAGCTTCAGATCGTGTACAACGGTGACTTCGAAAACAAGAGAGTGTACGTTCTCAGCAACGGAAACATAAGAGCCTCCAAGACAGTTGAAGGCTGGCAGCTTTTCGAGATACCGTTCGTTACAGAAGAAAACGAATATACCCAGCTTCGATTCTTTGCGAAGAACGCTCAGTGCAGCATAATTCCGGGACGTGAGGCATCTAACTACGCTTCACTGAAGGATGATAAGACTGCTTACGGAAATACTTCGCAGGGACAGGATACAGCCGGTGAATCAGAAACTTCTGATGAACAGAATCCGTTCAAGAACATTTCCGACGGCTTTAAGGATTTTTTCAGCCAGTTCGACAGCACCAAGACTGAAAACAAGGCAAATGAAAACAGTGCAAACGATCCGTTTGCAGCGTTCAACGAATTTGCAAGACAGGTAAAGCGTGATGTTCAGCGCGAAGTTAACAAAAGTGTAAGAAAAGACATTTACAATGATATCAAATCGATGAAGGATGATATCGTAAATGAGCTGAAGAACACATTCATGAATGATAATAACGACAATAAATAAGTACAGGATATGTACGCTTAAAAAGCCGGACAGGTTCAGACCTGTCCGGCTTTTTCATGTACTTTTGTCCGGCCTCCGACGGACAAAAAAACGACTGTTTATAATAGTAATTAAAAACACAAATGAACGGGCGGTCAGTTTGGTTATTTGTTACAAGAATTTGAAAAAGAGCTTAAACGGTACAAAATTTAATTGAAATAAGGATCGCTTTGTGGTATCATATAATATACAATTATTATCGAAAGTGATACAAAAATATGTAAAAAACATGCTTTTTCACTGAGATGATCATTCAAAATATCTGACAGTAATACCTGCTGACATGATGTGTAAAGTTCAGATGTTAACTATCCTGTGCTTTGTCAGAAACAGGAAACAGGCAAAAGCAATATAAGCTATGTATCAGGTAGGTTGTTACGATGAGATATTTATGGGTTAAAACCCAAATATATAGAATGGAGGAAATTGATTGTGGTTAATGTGATTGAAGAGATCCGAAACGCAGACAAGAAGAAAAAGCGTTTTCTGAGTGCGCTGACCGCAGCGTTCATGTCTTTCACAACACTTGGCAGCTCACTAAGCGTTTACGCAGACAGAGCTGACTCGATCAGTGAGATCGAAAATGTGACAGGCAATGCGCAGAAAAAAGCAGAACTTCTTGACGTGCCGGATGCCGAAGACAAGTTTCTCGGCATGGCCGGTGACTTTACGATCTTCGTAAAGGACAAGTTCACGATACCGCTCGATTCGGCGGATATCGAAGGCAGAGTTGCTGCCGGAAAGGGTATCGAGAACGAAAGAAATACTTATGATATCGGAAGCAAGTACACCGGAAAGGGTGCTACCGTTATCACCGGCGGAGGAAATCTTGAGCAGATACTTCCGACTGCGGCTAACGGCGCGGAAAGAAGAGTATTCGCAGTTACTTCCGATACAAATATCAATAAAGATGATTATTCGCAGTATTTAAAGAATTTCTACATCGCCGATGACCTTATTGATTTCGATGCTGAGTTTGCTAAAATAGAGCAGCTCTCAAGTGAGATCAAGGGCTATGAAGCTACCGGTGAAATGGAAGAAAAATGGGGCTCATATCGTCTTATCGGTAAAGAGGACGGTGTAAATGTCTTCAACATACCTGAAAGTGACTGGGAAGGTTTTTCTAACGCCAACTTTATTCAGATATTTGTTCCGGGCGATATCATGGATCAGTACGTATTCATCAACGTTCCGGGTTCAGGCGATGTAAACATGCCTCACTATTCACTTGAATTCGTTCAGTACGAAGCTGATGCTGACGGAAATCCGGTGCTTGATGAAGGCGGCCAGATAAAGATCCTCGACAAGAAGAATGTTCAGCAGGATTCAAGAAAAGAAGACGGTTCATTCACGGACAACATGCAGCTCTGCGGACATATTCTCTATAATGTTCCGGATGCTGAAAATGTAAAGTATACCGGCTCAATGCAGGGAAGTGTTCTTGCACCGAACGCAAATGTTTCAGGTGAACTCGGCGGACACGTTTCAGGTTCAACTATATCAAAGTCAGCAGAAAGCTTTGGTATACAGGCAGGCAGCATAACATTCAACCCTCCTAAGAAGGTAGTTAAGCCTGTTCCTGAAAAGCCGGTTTCAGAGATAACAGTAAGCAAGAAGGAGATCACAGGCGGTCCTGAGATCCCGGGCGCAGTTCTTGTTATCACACCTAAGGACAAGGATGCAGATCTTTCTGAAGTTACTTCTCCGAACAACAGCACTGTAAAG
>CADAPI010000011.1 GCA_902789705.1 uncultured Ruminococcus sp. | reverse complement strand
GCCACCGGTTCACTGTCTAGCTTTGTGAACGCCCTTACGGGTGCGCCTCTTCTTTCCGGACCGAAAGACGGAAAAGCGAGAGCGTATTTGTCATCATCTGATATTGTGTAAGCCGCACCGAGCAGTCTTGCTGCGGTAAATGCTCCCTCACCGCCGCGTCCGAGCCAGAGTATCTCTTTCATTAGCATATCTCTCCTATCGTATTAGTGTGTTTTAATTATACACTTGTTCCGGAATGATGTCTAATATCAATACCCTATCATCAGTTATAGCAAATATTTATAAGCAGGAGCTGCTGCACGGCTGTGCGGAACCGGAGTACGGCGCAAAGCTGATGCCCTGATCTGTGTCGGGCATGTTACGGTATATTTCACATAATTCAGTAGACAAATAACCGATAATGTGGTATAATTTAAATAACATGGTCGTAATAAAACAACGGAGGAATACATTTATGTTCAAGAAAAATTTCACTGAAGATGATATTAAAGAGCTTATAAACGAAAGCCTTGAAGAGACAATCAAAAAGCAGGCTGACGAGATCGCTGAACTCAGAAGAATGGTAAAGCACCAGTCAGGCGAGATCTATGAACTCAGAAAAAAAGTATATGAAGAAGGCGCAGACTTAAACCTTGATCTTACAGAAGAAAAGTTAAAAGACCTTTCAAAGCAGATCGCGCAGGAGATCCTTGCTGAACCTGAAGAGGAAACATTCAAGCGTGCAAAGCCGTTCGTTGATGAAAACGGCGAAATGAACACACCGCTTTCAAGAATGGGTTATGTAATGAGCGAATGTACAACATTCACCCAGAAGTACGTTTCAAAAATGCTCCGCTTATTATTCGGAAAGAACGAAACAAACGAATAATCATTGATTCCGGAGCAGTCGCTCCGGAAAAAAACAAGGAACACATTTCAGTAATGCTTAAGCTGAAATGTGTTCCTTTTTGTTTTACGGAGACGCTGATTTATTCATTTTTGCCTTTTACTATTATCACAGCATTGCGTTCAAGCTGCTCATAGCGCGTGCAGACAGCTCCCATGTCAAGTGTAAGAACACCGTTCATAGGATCGTGTGTGCGTACAGTGCCTTCATCAGCGTCGTAGCCGGTAAGAACAACACAGTGCTCGTTTGACGGCCACACCACTTCCTTGTTATCAGGTGTGCGCCACTTAGCCTTGTATTCCGGTTCGACAAGTTCCATCGTTGACCAGATGATAACGGGAACATCGTGTTCAACGTAATCAAGAAGGTCATCGAACCCGGAACCTGAAAGATTGACCGGTGAAAGCTGATATTCGCCGTCGGCGATATATCTCTGAGCAGTTCTCACTATACACGGTGCCATGCATCCGTATGAGGTATCGCCCTCCGGATCTCCGGCAAATGTATATCTGAAATCAGGTCCGTAATACTTCTCATTCTCATCGCATGTAACATCTTCCTTGATGAGATAGCCGCGTGCAATATCAACCTTGTCGGCATCTGTGCCAAGGTATCTCAGGACCATAGTAAGCGAAGTGATCTCGCATCCCGTCGGAAGCTCAGGCATCTGCCAGATGAGTTCGAAATTTTCAATGTAGTGACTGCCTGTCTTTTTTATCTTTTTCCTGTTAAGTTCAAACAGCGTTTCGCCTGTTTTTCCTTTGGATTCAAATGAATCATCATCCTCAACAGCATTTGCATAGTGATGAGGTTTAAGATTGTCATCAGACGTTCTGGTATAAATAAGAAAGTATCCTGCAGCAGCAGCCACTGCTGCAGCAAGAATAATTAATGCTAATAATATCTTGCCAAATGTTCGCATGAAACGTTCCCCTAAACTGATTATAATTTTTTTTCGCCCATCCAGTACCACAGATTTTCCGCAAACCCAAGCTTTGCGTACCACTCATCAAGAGATGTATAGTTTACGTAGACTTCGGTACATCCCTGTGATTTCATGTATTCTGCTGCATAGGCTACCATGCCGAGTCCGATGCCTCTGTTTCTCTCTTCAGGCACAACTCCGACATATCCTAAAAGTCCAGTTCTGTTGTCTTTCCCCGTAATAATTGTCCCTGCATCAGTATCTGCCGTTAAAAAACCTACAGTTCTGCCGGATAAAACAGCTTTTATAATGACAGAGCTGCCGGCTTTCCCGTAAAACTTAAGCCACTTCGGCTCAACGCGTGCCACTGCTTCCAGAACATCTGAAATGTCACCGCCGCTGACTGCCGTAAAGCTCAGTCCTTCCGGAAGAGATCTTCTTCCGAATGAACCGTCGGAAGGAATGTCTTCGGCGTCAAGAACCATGCTGAGAGTTCCATTGAAGGCCGTATAGCCGCGGTTTTCAAAAAAGCGGTGGGACATCGTATCGATAACAGCGCCCCAGAAAATATCGCGTTCGCTTCTTCCGAGAACTGCTCTGTCGTATCCGCGGGATCTTATAAGTTCCTCTGCTTCTTCAAGCAGAGAGGAACCCAGCCCCTTTCCCTGGTGTTCCGGATGAACACAGACAAGTAAAACAGCGTTCCCGTCAACTGCTGCAAATCCTGTGATCCTGTCACCGCTTTTTCTGACAAGAAGATCAGCCCCTTCAAGTTTTTCAGCCATTACATGATCTGCTGTTCCGAGCATAGGAAAACATTCGGAAAAAACTGAAAAGAACTGATCATCAAATTTCATGAAGGTGTTTTCTCCTTCACGGCTTTTTCCTTCCTGTGCCTTAAAGGCGGATGGTTCATCGTTTTTTTCATTTCTGACTTTGCCTGCTTCATGGCAAGAGACTTCTCGATCTTTTCTTCCATGTAGCTGAGATCAATATCCTGAGATACATCAAATGTTTCCATTCTGCACAAACTCCGTTCCCGTTGATTCGATAGTACAGAACCGGTGATAAATTATAAGTTACCACATAATACCGGACGTTAACTATCAGACTACAGACATTCTACCATTTTAATTGAGTTCTGTCAACTCTGAACCGATTTCAGACAGTAAAAAAACGGTGACAGCCGCAGCATATCACCGTTTTACCTGTTATAAGGAAACGCTGATTTATGAATATATCAGAGCAGGATCCGGGGTGAAACCCCGCAGATTCCCTCTCCTGAAATCCAGCAAGCCGGATTTCAGGGTTGATCAGTGTTTCCTCAGATATGAATTGCTTTACTGATTATTTTTCGAGAAGCTTTTCTGCTGAAGCAAGCTTTATGCAGATGCAGAAGAGTTCCATTGCCTTTGTAAGTTCTTCAACTGTCGGGTATGAAGGAGCAATTCTGATATTGCTGTCATCAGGATCGTTGCCGTAAGGATAAGTAGCGCCTGCACCTGTGAGTACAACGCCTGCTTCCTTGCAGAGTGAAACGATTCTCTTTGCACAGCCCTTCATTGCATCGAATGAGATGAAGTAACCGCCTTCAGCATTGTGCCATGAAGCGATACCGAGCGGTGCGATGTTCTTTTCGAGCTGGTCGATAACAACTGCAAACTTAGGAGCGATGATATTCTTGTGAAGCTTCATGTGGTTCTTAAGGCCTTCAGCGTTCTTGAAGAATCTGATGTGACGGAGCTGGTTGATCTTGTCGAAACCGATAGTTGAAACTCCGAGACCCTTCTTGATGTATTCTACGTTTTCAACGCTTGCTGCGAGAACTGCCACGCCGGCACCAGGGAATGATACCTTTGATGTTGACATGAATTCGTAAACCATGTTTTCTGTGCCGTTCTTTTTGCATTCGTCAAAAATGTTGAGTATGCACTTAGGTGAATCTGTGAGATGGTGGATGCAGTAAGCGTTGTCCCAGAAAATTCTGAAGTCTTCTGCCTTAGGCTTTAATGCTGCAAATCTCTTTACTACTTCGTCTGAGTAGCTTACACCTGTAGGATTTGAGTACTGAGGAACACACCAGATACCCTTGATTGAAGCGTCTTCTGAAACGAGCTTTTCTACCATGTCCATGTCAGGGCCGTTTTCATCTGTAGGGATGTTGATCATTTCGATACCGTAGTACTGTGTGATACCGAAGTGTCTGTCATAGCCAGGTACAGGACAGAGGAACTTGACCTTGTCAAGCTTTGACCAAGGTGTGCTTCCGAGAAGACCGTGTGTCCATGCTCTTGTGATTGTATCGAACATGATTGCGAGGCTTGAGTTGCCGTATACGATGATGTTTTCAGGCTTTACACCGAGAACGTCAGCAAACATCTGCTTTGCTTCCGGAATACCGTCGAGTACGCCGTAGTTTCTGCAGTCAAGTCCCTTTTCTGTTGAAAGTGTATCGTCAGCTGAAAGAACGTTTAACATCGGCATTGTGAGATCAAGCTGTGCCGGAGCAGGCTTTCCTCTTGACATATCAAGGTGAAGACCCTGGCTCTTGAAATCAAGGTACTGTTTTTCAGTCTCGTTCTTAAAAGCTAAAAGTTCTTCATGTGTCATTTCGCTTAATTTTTTCATTAAAAAGTCCTCCCAGTAAGGTTTCATTTATAGTTCTTGCCGGCACACGCCGGACGCCTAATATATATCATAGTACAAATCGATAAAAAATGCAAGTGATTTCTTTTATTCCTGCAAAAATTCTTTATCTTTCAATAATTACAGATGTTTTTTAGACGGCGCAGTTATTGATTATTCATAAAGAAATACTTCTTTTTCCATCACTTTCATTTAATTACTGTTTTGAAATTTTTATAAGTTCATATTGCATACAGATTTGTTTCCCACGCAGGAATGTACGGCTGATGCCTTATGTAGAGCCTGTAGTCCGGATGAAGTTCCAGAACTTTAAGCGGAAGATAGAAAATGTCCCTGTTTCTGTGGTAAAGCGAGATCATGAGCTTCGGTCGAAAAGCCTTTATGGTGTTTACGGCTCCGTTTATCGCCTCGTCCTCGGCTCCCTCAACGTCCATTTTGATTATATCTGCCCTGCCGCCTGCAAGGATGCTGTCAACCGAACGTGCTTCCTTCGGCTTGCCTGTCTGACTTACCGCTGACTGTCTGCCTGATTTGTCCGCAAACATAAGCACTGTGTCCTTGTCCCAGACTGCACAGTTGAAGGTCTCAACATTCTCCATCCCCTCTGTGGAAAACGTGAGCTTTTTGAAATTTCTTCTGTCCGGTTCAAGTGCGTAGATCTTTTCATATTTTCCGTCTGTGAATTCAAGAAGCTCGGCTATTGTGTCACCGGTATAGGCTCCTAGATCAACGTATACCTCGTTTCCTTCCGGACGGATGATATCTGTGTACACTTCGTTCTTCGGAGTTGTAACTCCCTTAAGATATTCAGTTTTTCCGCTTATCCTGAAGTTGATGACATCGGCAAAGACTTTTCGTGAAAGATCATCTGCAAGCGAATCATATACTTTTTCAAGCTCCGCCGCATGTTCAAGACAGTATTCGTAAGTGAACAGCCCGCCGCCTTCGATAGGCACGTCCGGAGCATAAAGGGTGTGTTCTGCTGCCATACATTCTATTTTTTCAATAAGAGAATCATATCCGGCTGCAAAGGCAAGTACAATTACAAAGTCCTTTTCCTCTGCGCAGACTTCGGAATATTTTTTTACCTTATAGCCCTTGAAGGAATGACCTCTTACAAACTCATCGCTTGCAAAAAAGCCCTTTATTCTGATACCGTATTCCTCAAAAACAGCCATTATCTTGTCTGCACCGTTTCCCATACCGTAAATGTACAGCGGTCGGGTCTCCTCCTTAAGTGCCTGCCAGCATGACTTTGTTTCCGTTATAAATGAAAGCATTTTATTCTCCTGTCCGCATAAAAAAAGGGCGATAGTTCTATCACCCTCTGATAAGTTTCTTTATTCCTGATTTCCGTCGTCGTATCCGTCGTGGTCATGGTCACAGTAATGACCTGGTATCATATCTCTGCCACGGATGCCGTACTTGTCGCGTTCCTCATCGATTTCCTTATCTATGAGTTCAGATACTTCATACGGTTTTTTTATGTGCTTTATCTCCATTTTCGGAGTATCGGTATCTCGTGAAAAAACTGTGATGGTACCGCATCCGAATATTCTTTCACCAAAAGAAAGATTAAGCTTTTTATCTGTTATCTTGTAAATGTTGATCTCATCTTCAGTGATATTGAAAAAGCCCGTGCGGCAGATTATCTTCTTGTCTGTAAGAAAATATCTTGTAAAAGATATCGGAAGTCCGAGGAAAGTTCTTTTTTTGTCTGTCCAGATATGCTCAATGTGTTTGCCCATTGTTTATCCCCCTGATTAATTTATTGTGAACGTCAAAATTCTTTGCCGTTTACTTTAGAGTACGCAGATTTCCTTTCTGCGCTCACTATAATTATAAAGATTTACTCATCTCTTGTCAATGAGAAATAATAGCAAAGTAATTTAATGAAATTATTTTTCAGAAAATGGTTGACAAATATTGTTTTGTGTGTTATCATAAATTTACAGGGTAAAGTTGCCCACAACAAATTTGACATTACAAGGAGATTTTAAGATGAACTGTAACGCATTTACAAACATTCTTGAGGAAAACCTGAAGGAATCACAGGAGATCAGAGAAACGCACGCCGTGCTCACCATGCACCGCAAGGGAGAAAAAGCGGATCCGGGTGACACAAAAGCCGAATCATTCATAAGGGAGACCAACATGAAGTACTTCCGCATTGAATGCGATGCACTGCTCGGTGACTTTGCAGTGTTTGACATCGGAAGCAAAGAGGAACGCGGAAACGGAGCGGTTATCCTGAAGGTCGCTTCGCTGAAAAAAGTTTATGAGGAAAAGGGCTGGGACGCAGTTATCAGCGTCGTCCTCGAAAACATACGCTACGCCCAGTACATAAAAAGCTCTGCCGGCGAGGTCACGGACTCCCTCTTTTCCTACGAAAAAATCAAGGACAGGCTGATAATTCGTCCTCTTAATCTTAAGAGCAACCGGATAAAACTTGAAGGCTGCGTCTACAGGGCCTTTGAGGACATTGCTCTGGTACTGTACGCCATTGTTCTTGACGACAGGGAAAATGGCATTCTCAACACCATAAAGGTTCCCTATACCGTTTTTGAGGAATGGGGCATTGACTTCGACGAGCTCCTGAAGATAACTATGGGCAACACGGGCACCTACGCAACGCCGAGACTGTACACAAACATTTTCGACATAGAGCACACGCCGGACCACGAAAGCGCTTTCATGGCAAAGGAATTCAAAAACCGGAGACTTAAGCCGGACAACGTGGCACTTGTGACCACAAACCGGAAGACCAACGGTGCCATAGCGATGTTCTATCCGGGAGTGAAGGAAAAACTTGCGGAAATGTTTGACGACAGTTTCTATGTCGCATTCACAAGCATACATGAAGCTATGATACACAAGAAAGGAAGCATCGATCCGACCAGTATCAAACGCAACGTGACTGAGACCAACCGTATATTCGGTCCGGATGACACCCTGTCCGACAAGGTATTTTTCTTCGACAGAAAATCCGGCTCTTTTGCAGCGGTCGTCTGACCACCACCGGGTAATCGTGACCCGATAAGTTTTTTCCTTGGAAAACGCTGATTTATTCATAAATCAGCGTAGGGGACCGGGGCGAAGCCGGATTTCCGGTTTAATCAGTGTTTTCCTTGTTTTACGTAATTTTTGATTTTTGTTTAGTGAATTTCTTTTTTTATTTTCCTTATGATATAAGAAAGCCTGCGCAGCATTTACTGTACGCAGGCTTGTTTTTTATTCCGGAAGTTCATAAAGAACTGTTTTTCCCGATGAAAGCGAAGCTTTTACATCTATTATTCTCTGGTTTTCCGAACCGCGGAAACGCAGTCTCAGGTTTTTCTGCTCCTCGATGAACTCGCCGTCCACAAGTACGTCGATGTATGAAAGCAGCTCTGCAGTCACTTCGCATACTGCCCTGCCTTCGCCTGTGAGTTCAGTGTCAAAGGTGTAGCCTGAGTAAAACCAGATATCCTTTTGAGGATAAGTCTCTCTGACTTTTTTTATAAAAGGAAGAAGTGCACGCTGATTGACTTTTTCCATAGGCTCGCCGCCGAGGACCGTGAGGCCTCTTATGTAACCGGGAGCAAGTGCTTCCATGATCTCATTTTCGACGGATTCATCAAAAGGAGAACCGTAGTTAAAGTCCCAGGTTTCTTCGTTGAAGCATCCTTTGCAGTGATGGGTGCATCCGCTGACGAAAAGCGAGACACGGACACCGATGCCGTCTGCAACGTCCCTTTTTTTCAGCATCGCGTAATTCATTACAGATGCAGCACTCTTTCCTTGATCTCTTTTGTCTTGCCCTGGTTCCAGAAGTTTTCGCCGAGATAACCGCAGGTTCTTCTGGTAACTGTCATCATTGCGTGATCCTTGTTGTGGCACTGAGGACATTCCCACTGATTCTCATCGTTTACGATGATTTCGCCGTCATATCCGCATACGTGACAGAAATCTGACTTGGTATTGAACTCAGCGTACTGGATGTTGTCGTAGATAAACTTAACAAGATCCTTAAGTGCATCGAGGTTTCCTGTTATGTTCGGTATTTCAACATATGAGATACATCCGCCGGTGGATATGTTCTGGAACTGGCTCTCAAATGTGAACTTGTCAAATGCGTCTATCTTTTCACGTACATCAACGTGATATGAGTTAGTGTAGTAGCCCTTGTCGGTAACGTCCTTTATTACGCCGAAACGCTGTCTGTCGATCTTTGCAAAACGATAGCAGAGGCTTTCAGCCGGTGTGCCGTAGAGAGCAAAACCGATACCGGTCTTTTCCTTCCAGCGTTCTGTAGCTTCCTTCATGTGGTTCATTACACGGAGTGCAAATTCCGTACCGGCAGGATCAGTGTGGCTTACGCCCTTCATGATCTTTGTAAGTTCATAGAGGCCGATGTAACCGAGTGACATTGTTGAGTAGCCGCCGTGAAGAAGCTTGTCGATCTTTTCGCCCTTCTTCAGTCTTGCAATGGCACCGTACTGCCAGTGGATAGGGCTGACGTCGGAGAGTGTGCCTTCAAGCGCCTTGTGTCTGCACATGAGTGCTTCGTAGCAGAGTTCGAGTCTTTCGTCGAATATCTTCCAGAATTCATCTTCGTTACCGCCTGAAACGATACCGATCTGCGGAAGGTTGATACTTACAACACCCTGGTTGAAGCGTCCCTCGAACTTGTAATTGCCGTTCTCGTCCTTCCAAGGTGAAAGGAAGCTTCGGCATCCCATGCAGCTGAATACGTTGCCCTGATAGTTTTCACGCATCTTCTTTGCTGAAATGTAGTCAGGGTACATTCTCTTTGCTGAGCACTTGACTGCAAGCTCGGTGAGATAATCGTACTTTCCACCCTTGAAGCAGTTGTTCTCATCGAGAACGTAGATGAGCTTAGGAAAAGCCGGTGTAGCGTTTACGCCCGCTTCATTCTTGATGCCCTCATATCTCTGACGGAGGATCTCCTCGATGATCATTGCATTTTCTTCGGCGTACTCGTCATTCTCGTCAACGTGAAGGAAAAGTGTAACGAACGGAGCCTGTCCGTTTGTAGTCATGAGAGTGTTGATCTGGTACTGGATAGTCTGAACACCGGACTTGAGTTCGTCGCGGAGTCTTAAGTCAACGACTTTGTTTATTGTTTCCTCATCGAGAGTATCCTTAAATTCATTTATCATGTCGCGGAGATATTTGTCTCTGCTCTTTCTGAGGTATTTTCCTAGGTGGATCATATCAACGGACTGGCCGCCGTACTGGTTACTTGCAACAGCGGAAATGATCTGGGTCATTACCGTACAGGCAACCTGAAAGCTCTTAGGAGACTCGATCATCTTTCCGTTCATGACTGTGCCGTTGTCGAGCATGTCGCCTATGTTGATAAGGCAGCAGTTGAAAATAGGCTGAATGAAGTAGTCTGCATCGTGGAAATGAAGGATACCCTGATCGTGAGCCATGGATACGCTTTCCGGAAGAAGCATTCTTCTGGTGAGGTCGCGTGATACTTCACCGGCGATATAGTCGCGCTGTGTGGAAGCAAGAATAGTATTCTTGTTGGAGTTTTCCTCAGCAAGCTCCTTGTTTTCATTCTTGATAAGCTTTAAGATCGATTCGTCAGTCGTGTTAGCCTTTCTGAGAAGCGCTCTCTGATAGCGATAGATGATGTATTTTTTTGCAAGTGTGTACTTCCCCTGACGTACAAGCTCGCACTCGATCATGTCCTGAATATTCTCAACGTTAAGAATGGTTTTGCCGGCGAATTTTTCGATGTATTTTACAATATCTTCGATCGAATTACTTGTGATCTTTTCACGTTCCGGCACTTCGGCATTTGCTTTTCTGATAGCTCTGACGATTTTGCCCTTATCATAATCAGTAACTCTTCCGTCTCTTTTCTGGACCTTCATAAACTGTACCGCTCCTCAATATGTAGTATTGTTTTCACGTCACTAATACAAGATATAGTGTATATCTCGACCATGCGATTACTATGATACAATATCTCAGAGGATTTGTCAAGACCATTATATTCCATTAGCATGCAGTAAATGTCACTTTTGGCCGGCAGAAAATAGAAGTGTCTTACCCCATACACACAAAAATCATAGCCTGTCGGTCTGACAGGCTATGATTTTTGGAAATATAAAATTTTAATGTTTTTTTTAGTGATTTTGACGTGAACTTAATGACCCGCAGGTTCATCAGATTCCTTCAACTTCTGCAGCTTTCGCAAGTGCAGCAAGGTCGCTCTTCCACTTTTCAGCATTGCTGCCGAGTGAGGAACCGCTGCCTGATTCGCTCTTGGAATTTGAATTATCCTTCTTTGCATTGTTTGCAGATTCAACCTGCTTTGTAAGAGCTTCAAGATCATCCATAGCCCAGTTATTGCTGTCTGTTGCCGGCTTCTCCTGAGACTTTCCGCTGTTATTGTGAGTTTCCTTTATAGGAGGCTTTGGTGCAGGAAGAGTCTTGATGTATTCGTCAAGTGACTTCTTGTCAAACATTGTCTTGCTGTAGTCAGCGATCTTCTTGTCAGCTTCACCGACAGTCTTGCTGAGGTTTTCTTCTGCCTTGCTGATAGCTTCTGTAATGCTCTTGAGGTTTTCCTTGAGCTTGTCAAGATCTGTTCTGAATGTTAATCTGATCTCTTCTGAGATCTTGTCAAGTCCTGAAGCTTTATCGCTTGCTTCAGCATTGATGTCTTCGACACTCTTTTCAGCCTTTTCAACCAGTTCCTTAGCCTTCTTGTCAGCGTCAGCGATCATCTGCTCGCTCTTTTCCTTAGCTTCCCTGGTTGTTGCTTCAGCCTTTTCATTAGCATCCTTTATTGTCTTGTCAGCTGTTTCTCTTGCTTCTTCAGCGAGCTTGTCAGCAGCTGCCTGTGCTTCAACTGTGATCTTCTTGGCTGTGTTCTGAGCTTCAATAAATACGTTACCGATATCGAATGAGCTCTTGAATTCAGGTTCTGCTGCAGGAGCGTTCTTGGCATTCTTGAGCTTGTCATCAAGATCAGCAATTTCTTTGTCCTTCTTTGCAAGGCTTTCCTTGAGTTCAGCGATCTCCTTGTCCTTTTCTGAGATCTTGCTGTTAAGATCAGCAATATCTGCTGAGCTGTTGTCAATTGCTGCAGCTGCTGCCTTGACTGCTTCAGGTGTGATAGCCGGACGGCCTTCAGAATCTCTTTCAGCATCGTAGAGCATCTTTTCACTCTGACGTGCCTTCTTTTCAGACTGAAGTGCTTCTTCGAGCTTTCTGAGTGTGATAGTTGTTGAGTTGAGCTTGTTTGTAAGTGACTTTACTTCAGCTTCGAGCTCAGCTTCGCGTCCGCTTCCTGAAGATGTGCTTCCGCCGCTCTTGGCTGCTGAAAGTGCTTCCTCAGCGTCTCTTAATTTATCGTTAGCTTCCTCAAGCTGTGATTCAAGTGTCTTTACCTTTGTGTTAAGACTCTTTATTTCAGCTGTAAGCTGGTTTGTATATTTATCAACGTCGTCTTTCACGTAACCCTTCTGAAGACCACTCGTTTCTCTTAAGATCCCTAATTCGTTCTTTTCGTCCATAATTCTTTTCCTCCTGAAATAAGACATACCAGATAGTTATCATAACACACAATTCTTAATTTACTGATAAGTTTTTCTGATACGTCCGGGACATATCATTTTACTGTCAGTGTCTGTTTTAAAATCTGATTCTGGTATTTATATTATACCATATAATACGGTGATTTTACAACTACTAATTATTCCCAAGCTTTATTAATCATTATAGTTTATTTTACACAAAAAACTCTTTCCAAATAATGCAAAACGCACGATTGTACAATCGTGCGTTTTGATATCGTTATTTGTTTTCGATTATTTTTTGTTGTCAAGGATCTTGAAGATAGCGTCAAGATCGTCTTCGTCAGAAACTGAAGGCTTTGCCACCGGCTTTGGTGTCGGTGCCTGCATAACAGGAACTTCCTCAACGACCGGAGCTGCCTGCTGAGCCTGCTTTTCTGCTCTTGCGTTTATAACGCTCTTTGGTTCGCCGAATCCTGCAGCGATAACTGTGATAGTCATTTCATCCTGCATGTCTTCCTTGAACGCTGTACCGAAGATGAACTCAACGTCGTCAGCAGCTGTATCTGTGATCATCTTTGTAGCTGTATCAACATCTTCAGCAAGAACGTCTTCTGACATTACGATGTTGATGAGAAGTCTGTTTGCACCTGAGATGGATGTTTCAAGAAGCGGGCTGGAGATTACTGCCTTTGCAGCATCTGTTGCCTTGTCCTTGCCTTCGCCGTGACCGATAGCCATGTGAGCGTAACCGGCACCCTTCATGATAGTTGAAACGTCAGCGAAGTCGAGGTTGATGAAACCGTCGTCTGTGATGAGGTCTGAAATACTTCTTACACCTGTTTTCAGGATGTCATCTGCAAGTGAGAATGACTCCTTCATTGTAAGCGGCTTGTCAAGACCGCAGAGAAGCTTTTCGTTAGGGATAACGATAAGGGAATCAACATATTTTCTGAGCTCGGCAATACCTCTTTCTGCCTGGAGCATCTTCTGTTCTCTTTCAAAAAGGAAAGGCTTTGTTACAACTGCAACTGTAAGAATGTCCATTTCCTTTGCTATCTGGGCAACTACCGGAGCAGCACCTGTACCTGTACCGCCGCCCATACCGGCTGTTATAAATATCATGTCAGCATCTTTGAGAGCTGATGCGATCTCTTCCTTGTTTTCCTCAGCTGATCTTTCACCAACTTCAGGTTTGTTACCTGCACCTCTGCCGCGTGTAAGCTTTGAACCGATCTGGATCTTTGAAGTAGCCTTTGAGTTTCTGAGCGCTGCAGCATCTGTGTTTACTGCAATGTACTCGATGTCTGAAATTCCTGAATCAGCCATGCAGTTGAGAGCGTTTCCGCCGCCGCCGCCGACGCCTATAACCTTTATGTTTACTTCCGGATCGTACGCATCGTTTTCAAATACAAAACCTGCCATTATAATACTCCTCTCGAATGATATCACAGCAGACACCGGAATGTGAAAGCTGTAATAAAAATTTTATTGCACCGCACATCAGAAAAAACATACGCTTTCCGTGTGCGCACCAGTAACAGCAAACTCAGAAAACGTCTGCTGCCATGAAAATTACTCTGAAATTCTTAGTCATCATAATCCCTTATAAACATGTACTATTAGTTTATCATATTTTCATTATGATTTCAAGTGATATTCAAAAAAAACATTAATTCATATAAAACAGGTATTACCAACCTGCCTGAGGCTCGGCTTCCACCGGAGGAACATCAGTAAGGATGACCTCTGTTTCTCCGTCTTCATCCTCATTCTCGCCGTTAAGTTCATCAGGAAGCTCCCCTTCCGGCGGAAGTTCACCGGCTGCAGCCTCCGTTCCCGGAAGTTCCGGACGCTTAGGTATCATTGAATTTATGCTTCCGTTTACCCTGCGGTACTCCTCATCTGATACGTAGGAATAACCGAGTGAGTTTCTGTAGATAAGATATCCGCTCTTGTTTTCCCTAAGTTCCTCAGTTATTATCTTGTAGGCGTACTGAAGCTTGTATTCAACGTCAACCGGCTTTTCGATCTTTATCTTTATTCTGTTGTCGTAGTTAAGAACAATGTCGTACTTGTCATTTAAGTCGATCTCCACCATGTTTTCGATCTTCTGTGAAGCGATCTCGTCAAGAATGGCTTTCAGAGCCTCGTCCTTGTCTGCGTCCTTCGACTTCATTACGGACTTTTCCTCATTGGTGACCGGATCAAAACCTTTTACAACAATAAGTTTTTCATCTGCCGGCTCAGTCACCTGACCGATTATTCTCCAGTTTTCGCTGACTGTCATGTATCCGCCCCTGCATTCAACATAAGCTGCAGGAACACTCGGTATCACAGTGATCTCAACTGTATTCGGAAAATCTTTTCTGACGGTAACATCATCAATGCACAGAAGTTCATCAAGCATTTTTTCACGGATCTTTTCAGTATTCATTCTGACCAGGTTCTCCCCGCCCACGATTCCTGAACTGCTCAGAAGTTTCTCCTCGGAATACTCCGTCGTTCCTGATCCGCCTATGTTTATGTTTATACTGTGCACGTTGAACGCGAAAGTGACTGACAGCACAGCCGCGATCATAAGCGAAAGAATGATCACCAGAATGTAGTAACCGGTCATATTGTTCTTACGCCGTCTGTCACGCTTGAACTTTATATTGTTCTTGTTTTCAATATTGACTTTTTTTACGTCCTGCATTTTTCAGACCTTTATGCTTTCCTTACAATGCTCTCAACAGTCTGCCAGATCTTATCAGATGTATCTGCGATCCAGAGTTTCTTAGAACATTCAGACATTTCCTTTACCCGTGAAGGGTCATTGTAAAGATCTTCTATTATTCCTGTTACTTCTTCACACTTTACATTTTTCTGTTCAATAACTATAGCTGCTCCGGCTTTGCCGAGAACATTGGCGTTATGGAACTGATGGTTTCCGGCAACTATAGGTGACGGTATAAGGATAGCCGGCTTGCCCATAGCCTCGAGTTCCGCAAGGGTGGTGGCACCTGAACGGCAGATAACGAGATCTGCTGCAGCCATGCATGTGTCCATGTCGTTTATGTATTCGGTGATCCTTGTCCTGTCCGACTTCATCGGAACACCGTACTTTTTCATTGCTGCCGGGAAAGTGTCCTTACCCATTCCGCCGTATCCGTGGATATGGTTTATTTTAAGGTCATTGGCTCTGGTATATTTAATTACCTCAGCCATAGTCTCATTGATACAGCCTGCGCCAAGGCTTCCGCCGAAGGAAAGGACTGTGAAACTGTCATCAAATCCGAGTTCCTTTCTGGCTTCGTCCTTTGTCTTTTCAAAAAGCTCGGCACGGACCGGAAGACCTGTGACTGTGTAGTCGATGTCAGTACCGAGATAATCAAGAGCTTCCTTTACAGTGAGCATTACCTTGTTTACTTTTTTTGTAAGTATTCTGGTTGTAACTCCCGGATAGGCGTTCTGCTCGTGGATGGCTGTCGGTATACCGAGCTTTGCAGCCTGATATACAACCGGTCCGCTGACATATCCGCCTGTACCTATAACAACATCAGGACGGAATTCCTTTATTATCTGTTTCGCTCTCGGCAGAGCAGTCACAAGATACACTGCCGCTTCGGCGTTTCTTTTTATGTTTTCAAGTGAGATCTTTCTCTGAAATCCCCTGACCTTGATAGGTGCAAAATCATATCCGGCCTCCGGTATGAGTCTTGCCTCCATTCCGAACGGAGTTCCTGCAAACAGAAACTGCGAATCAGGTTCATGTTCCTTTATGATAGAAGCGATGGCCAGAGCCGGATTTATGTGTCCGCCTGTTCCGCCGCCTGTAATAAGCGCTCTCATCAACTAAACACCTTTCATTATTATTTTGACACTGCACGGCCGGTGCGCTTTTTAGCCTGTCTGAGGTTATCAACTCTTTTGAGTGCATTCGCCTCTTCGGTCGTCTCGGTCATATGCCGCGATATATTCAGTATTATCCCCATTTCACCGAGAAGCATCATAAGTGATGTACCGCCGTAGCTGAAGAAAGGAAGACTGATACCAGTGTTAGGTATAAGATTGCTGACAACGGCGATATTGAGAAATGCCTGGAAGCCTACCTGGACCGTAATGCCGATACATACGAGCATACCGAATTTGTCAGGAGACTTGGAAGCAATATAGAAACCGCGGAACACGAAGAACGCAAACAGAAGAATAACTGTAACTGCGCCGACATAACCGAGTTCCTCACATACTATGGAAAATACGAAGTCGTTCTTTGACTCAGGGAGATAGCGGAACTTCTGTCTTGAGTTTCCGAGTCCCATTCCGAAAAATCCGCCGGAACCGATGGCAACAAGCGACTGGTCTGTCTGCCATGTAACACCGGTAGGATCAGAAAACGGGTGAAGCCATGACTTGAAACGGTTTTCGAAATATGTAAAGCCTTCAACATACATCTTCCATGCAACAAGTGCGGCGATACCTGCAATGCTTACTGCGCCGATCGCAGCAAGGTCGATATGTCTTATGCCGCCGACATAGATAAGTGAGAAGCAGATAAGACAGATAAGTATCGAACAGGAAAGATGCGGCTGAAGCATGAGCAGGCCGATGACCGGTGCCAGGAATAAAAGGTACGGCACAAGGCCCTTTTTGCTCTTGAGCGACTTCGGATTGTTTACAATAAGAGTAGCAAAAAGAATTACCATCGCAAACTTCATGATCTCGGACGGCTGGAATTCAAAGCCTCCGATGCCGAGCCATCTTTTTGCATCATTGTGGTCACGTCCGAGGGGTGTGAATTTTACCATGAGAAGAAGAAGGAAACCAAAGGCGTATACGCCGACAGACAATATTTTTTTCTTCCATAAATGATAGTCTACTTTGGTTAATATAAACATGGCTAAAAGGCCGCCGAGGGCAAACTTCATCTGCTTTTCAGCATAAAAAATTCCCTTTTCACCTTCACTGATAGCCCAGGCATAGCTGGCGGAGAACATCATTATTATACCCATTACCAGAAGAATTGTAACAATGAAGAAAAACGGAAGGTCAATGGTTCCCAGTTTTCGGTCGCGGATACGCCACTGATTTATTTTCGTAATTTTTTTCCTTAAAGAAAAAAACTCCCACCTGCTTTTAGCCGGTTTCGACTTTTTACGTCTGCCTTCATCCTCTTCGATCCGGATGTTTATAGAATCATTGTCCATTGAAGTCAAACTCCTTATAAAATAACCGGATGCACACTAAACTGTATCCGGTTATCAGAAACTGCTTTATACGAAATTATAGCAGATTGCCACTGACGCAGCACCTGCAATGAGTGCGACTGCCGAGAAAAGAATAACTATTTTGTATTCTGAGTATCCGCACATCTCGAAATGATGGTGTATCGGAGACATCTTGAAAATTCTTTTTCCCTTTCCCTTTTCGCCTGTCTTTTTATAATGCTGATGAGCTGTGATCTTGAAGTAGCTTACCTGAAGAACAACTGAAAGAGCTTCAAGTATGTAGACAATTCCGACAAGGATCATCAGCAGATGGTTGTGTGTCATCATGCTTACTGCAACGAATGCGCCTCCGAGATACATGGAACCTGTATCTCCCATGAAGCACTTTGCCGGATGAAGGTTCCATACAAGGAAGCCTAAGCATCCGCCTGCAACTGCGATAGCAAAGAGTGAAACTTCGTATTCTGTGAGTATCATGCATATCGTGGTAAGAGCAAGCATCGTAACAACTGTAACTGATCCGCAGAGTCCGTCAACACCGTCGGTAAGATTGACAGCGTTTGAAACGTAGATCATTACAAGTATCATTATAGGGTAATAAAAAATACCTGCATCAAATCTTAAAAACATAAGGTTTATCTCGGTGGATACATCTCCAAGGAAATGCATTGCCGCGAGAAATGCCGAGCAGACTACGAACTGGAAGATCATTTTCTGCTTTGCGTTAAGACCGAGGTTCTGCTTCTTTACAGCCTTGATGTAGTCATCTGCAAAGCCTATGGCAGAAAACAGAACGGAAAAGATCATGCATGATATCAGCTTAAGCATACCGTTAAGGGCAATGCTTCCTTCAACATCGTAGTAGGTCAGTCTGTAGATCGTATAGCCGATCGCTGATGTTGCAAGGCTGGCAATGATGAACATGAAACCACCCATGATAGGTGTTCCCTGCTTGTCCTTGTGCCATGCAGGACCGATTTCCAGAATAGTCTGTCCGAAATGTATTTTTTTAAGATATGGAATAAGCGCAAGTCCTGTCAGTGCAGCTATTACAAACGCTGCAACAGCAACGCCCATCCTGATTGATAAAGGCATTTTAATTTTTCCTCCTGATAATACAGCAAACGCAGAAAGAATTCTGATTTCACTGTAACTATTTAATTTACTGTAACTGTGATCAGTTTAGTTTTTTCAGCCCTTCGGCTACTACTTCACGTTCATCGAAATGAATGTGAACGTTATTTTTAAGTATCTGATAGTCCTCGTGTCCCTTGCCGGCGAGAACAACTATATCACCGCTTTTTGCAAGCTTCAGAACACTGTAAATGGCCTCGCGTCTGTCCTCGACCACAACGTATTCCGTCTTGGTTCCCTCAAGTCCTGCAAGAATATCTTTGATAATATCCCCCGGTTCCTCATCACGCGGATTATCGGATGTCACCATGAGAAGATCAGCATAAGCTGCAGCGGCTTTCGCCATAAGCGGTCTCTTTTTGCTGTCACGGTTTCCGCCGCATCCGAAAAGACAGATAAGTCTTCCTTTGCAGTATTCCTTAACGCTGCTTAAAATATTTTCAATAGCGTCCGGTGTATGGGCATAGTCACAGAGAACTGTAAAATTACGTCCTGTAGGAATGATCTCACATCTTCCCTTGACACCCGGATATTCAGTGATGACAGGAATTATCTTTTCCGACGGAATGCCGAATTCCACGCAGGCTGCATAAGCCTCGAGAACATTTTCGACATTGAACTTTCCGGTCATTCTCATCTTAACTTCAGTGCTTTTTCCGTCATGTTCAAGTGTGAAGACCGTTCCGTCAGCTCCGAGTGAGATGCCGTGTGCCATAAAGTCTGCCGCTCCGTTAAGACTGCAGCTAAACTTACGGCAGTTTATTTCCGAATAACTTACGGCAGTTTATTTCCGAATAAAGTCTTTTCCCGTACTCATCATCAGTGTTTATCACAGCAGTATCGGAAACATCAAAGAGCATTTTCTTTGCCTTGTAGTATTCCTCCATTGTTCCGTGATAGTCAAGATGATCCTGTGTAAGGTTTGTAAAGACTGACACATCGAAATGGGTAGGTCCCGTTCTGTACTGAACAAGTCCGAAAGATGATACTTCCATTACGACAACATCGCATTTTTCCTTGACCATCTGGTCAAGAAGAGCCATGTAGTCGTAAGTCATAGGAGTGGTGTTATCCGTGTGAAGGACCTTATCTCCTATCTCGTTCTGTATTGTACCGATAAGACCGACTTTGTATCCGCAGCCGGTAAGTATCTTCTTTATTACATTGGTCATTGTGGTTTTTCCGTTTGTACCGGTAACGCCGATGACCTTAAGCTTCTTTTCCGGATGGTCAAACCATGCCGCACAGAGTTCGCCGTAGCATTTTCTTGAACTGTCAGTTATGATCTGGCGTTCAAGTCCGAGATCACGCTCGGTAACCACAGCTGCCGCTCCGAGTTCCAGTGCTTCCGCCGCCTTGGTGTGTCCGTCGAAGGAACCGCCCTTTACGCAGACAAAAACACTGCCTTTTTCTATTTTTTTCGAATTGTCGGTAACGCCCGTAACTTCACAGTCCGGAAAATCCAGCGTTCTGCCGTAGGACGTACTTCCAAGTAATTCTGATAATTTCAACTGAAACGCTCCTTTGTTCCCGTCAGCCTGTCTGGCTGTTTACACCGAAGAGTACCTGAACGATGGCACCTTCTGTTACTGAAGATCTTGCTTCAACGCTCTGGCTCAGCACAATGGCCTCGTCGCTGCGGGAACCGTTTGCCTTGAGATTGAGTCCGAGAGATTCGAAAAGCTCGGTTACTTCGGCGATCTTCATGTTTGTAAGATCCGGCATCATGATGACCTTAGGTTCTGCAACATGGTCGGTATAAAGGAATACTTTGCTTCCTGCCGGCATACTGCTTGTGAATGAAGGCGACTGTGAAATTATGCTGTCCCCTTCGCCCCTGAGTACCGGCGTGAAGCCCGCTTCCTTGATCTGATTTACCGCTTCGTCAGTGGAAAGTTCATCAACGTCAGGAACACGCTTGTCCATGGTGAGAACTTCTTCGTCCGTATATTCAGGGTAGTATCCCATGTACGGAAGAGTCTTTTCCATTATTTCACGGACACAAGGTGCTGCGACCTTACCGCCGTAGTATGAACCGCTCTGAGGTTCGTCAACGGCAACGTACACAACTATTTCAGGGTCATCTGCAGGTGCAAACGCACAGTATGAAGCAACGTGCTGAAGTGTCGGCTGAGCATATATTTTTACCGCCTCAGGATTTCTGTTTATAAGCGCGTCGAATTTGATCTCCTCGGCAGCTTTCTTTGATTCCTTTTCGGCAGTACCGCTCTTGCCGCCTATCTTGTAACCGCTTATCTTGACGTTACCCGAGTTGGTGGCATCAACGTTGTTCTGCAATGCCTCACGTACCTGAGCCGAAGTCTGTTCTGATATTACCTGACGTCTTACCTCAGGCTCGACCCTCATTACTTCGTTCATGTCCGAATCGACAATGCTTCCGACAATGTGCGGTCTTAAAAGATATCCGCCGTTTATAGCCGCGGTGTAACCAGTTATCATCTGCATAGCTGTAAGACAGTTTGCCTGTCCGAAAGCTGATTCGGCAAGGTCGAAGTCATTGCTCTTCAGAACTGAACTGCTCAGGAATGCACTGTTTACTTCGCCCGGAAGATCGATTCCGGTAGGCTCGCGGAGTCCGAATGCATCGGCATAGTAGCTGAATTTTTCGCCACCGAGTTTAAGGCCTATCTGCATGAACGCCGGGTTGCATGAGTTAAGAAGTGCCTTCTTGAAATCCTGCTCGCCGTGGCCGCCTGCTTTTTCGTGGCAATAGATCTTTGCTCCGTTTATCGTTTCATAACCGTAGCAAGTGAATTTATCTTCAAATGAAGCCGCTTTCTCTTCAAGCGCAGCGGCAGTGGTAAACACCTTGAATACGGAACCCGGTTCATTGATAACTGAAATAGCCTTGTTTTTCCACGTTCTTTCGAGAAGATCCGCATCAGTTATCGGAGTAAGCGTTCCGTCATCAGCGATAGTCGGAAGTTCAGTCGCTGTTATCATTGTGCTGCCCGAATCAAGGAGAGCCTGATCAGCAGCTGAAAGAACACCCTTGTTGTTTATGTCAAAGCCCGGAGCTGAATACATTCCGAGAACTGCACCGGTCTTGGCGTTCATAACAACGGCACATCCGTACTCTGCCGCCTGCGAGCTTTCAATGTACTTGTCAAGCGAAGTCTCACAGTAGTACTGTATCATCGAGTCAATGGTAAGATTAACGGAGTTTCCGTCCTTGGCTTCATACAGTTTTGAATAACGGTACGGCATCTGCTCGTCGTGAGCATCCTGTGCTGTAATGATAACCCCGTCAACGCCGGAAAGAAATTCATCGTACTGTCTTTCGATACCGTAGCGACCCTTTCCGTCGTAGTCAAGAAATCCTACTACAGACGATGCAAGATCGTCCTGCGGATAGTAACGCTTCGGATTAGGCGTAAGATCCATACAGCTGATGCCGTTTTCAACAATGTACTCCTGGATCTTGTCCTTAACCGGCTTTTCCGCTTTCTGCGCAAGATAAACGCAGCGTGACTCCTTTTCTTCCATTGCCTCGCGGACCACGGATGCATCGATCTTCAGCGCACCGGCTAAAAACTCGGAAAAAAGCACTTTGTTGATCTCTTTAACAGTACGGCCGTTGAATTTGCTTCTGACTTCACTGAGGTTATACGTCTCAGGAAGAGCATCAAGAAAATCCATGATCTTGTTTTTTCTTACTGCTTCCGCCGCATCTGACTTTTTCACACCGAGCTTGGTGTGTATGTAATATGCAATTATGCTTGGATTGTCAAGGTCATTGTTTATAAACGTTTTCGGATCTATCATGATCTGGTACGCAGTAGCACTCTGGGCCAGAATTTTTCCGTCAGCGGTATAAATGGAACCGCGGGCTGCCGGAAGTGTCTTGGATCCGAACTGATTTTCGTCAGCCTTATTCTGATAAATCTTTGCATCTACTACCATCAGCTTGAAAAGATTCATGGTGATCACGGCTGCAAATGCAAAAATACCTGTAAGAACAGCAATGTTTGCTCTTCTTTTCATTCGCATCGAAGGTAAATCAGACAAAACTTAATCCTCCTAAATGAAATATAGTGAACGTCAGAGCACAAAAAGTTCTGCCATTCACTACTAAAGCCGGAACAGGAAAATTCCGGCTTGAAATGTTTGATCACTCAAATTTGTAAAAGAACTTCTTAACTGATCTCTTAATTTTTACAAAGAAATTCTCGTCTTTTTCAGGAATTTTCACAACATCCTCCTGCTGGATGTCAACATACCATATCTGCGCCTTGTCAAGCTTTTTAAGGCCTATTTCCTCGGCATATTCCTCAATGTTTCTGAGGGAAGTGTAGGACTCAAGTTCTGCCTTGAGTCTTGCGTTTTCGCTTTCTGCAACATTGAGTTCCGTCTTCTGGCTGTTGATCTTATTGTAGATATCACTTACCTGAACCTTTCCGTAAACCACACAGAAAAGGACAACAAGCGCTGCAAAAGCCATTACGATTATCTTGGCTGTATTGCTTCTTTCAAGTTTCTTCTGCTGTATGATTATCTGTTCCTGATTCTTGATCTCAGTTTCAGCTTCGTTATTACTGAGGTTGCGGTATTTATTCAGGTCGTAGTTATTTTCACTGTCATATGCAAGATTGATACCTGACATATCGACCACCTATATCCTTTCGAGCACCCGGAGTTTGGCACTGCGGCTGCGGTTATTCTCTTCAAGCTCCCCGGCACTTGCTTCGATGGGCTTGCGGTTTACAAGCCTTGCCTGAGGTGTCCTACCGCATATGCACTGAGGAAGACGAGGGTCACAGATACAGCCTTTGCAAAGCGCGGCGAATTTCTGTTTTACCATTCTGTCTTCAAGCGAATGGAATGTGATCACTGCGATCCTTCCGCCCGGTTTCAGCAGTTCAAATGCCTCATCGAGTCCCCTGGAAAGATGATCGAGTTCACCGTTCACAGCAATCCTGACAGCCTGAAAAGTCTTTTTGCATGGATTTTTTTCACGTCTTACCTTTGCAGGGACAGACTGTTTTACGATCTCGGCAAGCTCGCCCGTTGTTGAAAGCGGCTTTTCCGCGCGCGCGCTGATAATGTTTTCAGCTATGCGCCATGCAAATTTTTCTTCTCCGTATTCAAAGAGGATCTTTGCAAGTTCGTCTTTTGAATACGTGTTTACTATGTCGGCAGCACTTAACCCCTCCTGACTCATACGCATGTCCAGCGGCGCATCAGCGTGATATGAAAATCCGCGTTCGCCGACGTCGAGCTGGTGTGATGAAACACCGAGATCAAGAAGAATGCCGTCAACTTTTTCTATATTCATTTCGTTAAGTACTTCTCTCATTCTTGAGAAATTGCTTCTTACAACGGTTGCATTGTAAGGTGCAAGTCTCTCGGTGGCAGCTTTTATCGCGTCGGGATCTCTGTCAAAAGCTATGAGTCTGCCGTTTTCGCCGAGTCTTTTTGCAATCTCAGTCGAATGGCCTGCTCCGCCGACAGTACCGTCCACGTAAATTCCGTCACTTTTTACAGCAAGATTTTCGATGCATTCATTAAGCATTACGGACTTATGAACAAAATCCATTATTCCCAAAGCCTCATTTCATTTCTCTTTTTTTACAGATTTTTTCAGCATGAGAATATACTCCTTGCTATAATAATTATTATACTATATATTGCAATATAAAGTCAATGCAACTTAAATCCAAATGGTTAAATCAATTTGTATGTTTTTATAGTGACAATGCACTAATCAGATTAAAGAAATTTTAAGCTCAATAGATTTTTGTAATAAAATATCTTCAGATTGTAACGACAAGGTAACAAAAAGCTTCGTACTGTAATCAGTACGAAGTTTTTTTGTAATATTTCTGTAATCTGTAATAAACTCTTCTTTAAACCGATAATCATTTTGTGCGGTTGTATGTACGGTTGCAAATCAGTTTAAGACCCTCAGGCAGCAGGAACTCATCGTAATCATATTTTCCGGTGCAGTAAGGCAGTATAACAGGAGCAAGACCGCCGGTAACCACTACTGCTGCATCTTCACCGATCGCTTTTCTGTACCGTTCAGTCATTCCGTCAATGAAACACGCTGCACCGATGATCACTCCTGACTTGATCGAGGAAACCGTGTTCTTTCCGATAAGTTCAAAATCATCATATCTGTCGTCTATTTCCGGAAGCTGTTCGGCTGCACGGTGAAGTGCATCGAAAGATGTTCGTACACCCGGGTAAATGGCATGACCCAGATAATTTCCTTCCCTGTCTACAGCACAGACTGTTGTCGCTGTACCGAGATCAAATACCACAACAGGCTTTTTATACCTGTCAAACGCTGCCGCTGCACCGCAGATAATATCCGCACCGGTCTTTTCCGGAGCATCGGTACAGATCCTTAATCCTGTATCGCATTTGCTGTCAAGGAATTTTACTTCACATTCATACAGGTATTCAAGATATTTTTTCAGACGTTCATTTACAGACGGAACCACAGATGAAATAAATGCCATATTAACCGGATAATATTTTTCCGTAAGTTCCTTCACCTTATGATCGCCCGTCTTCGTTCTTATGGTATCCACAACGGTGTCCCCGTCGTAAACCACGAAAACTGTACTCGTATTTCCAACATCAGCAACTAAAAGCATAGTAACTCCAATCCGTCATAAGCTCAAAAAAGCCTGACTATATTTTTCTGTGAAAGCAGTGACAGGACACTTATTTAAAAGTATAACATAAAAAAACCAAAAAATCAAAAAATATACCGGACCTGTCATCAGTGCAACAGATCCGGTAATTTCATTATTCAATTAATTTTCGGGTAAATATCAGCCGAGCTTTACACCAGGAACTTTTGATACATACTGTCTGAGTGTAGCAAGGTCTGTAAGACGGATATCGCCGTCAGCGTTTACGTCAGCTGCCTTGCGTGATGCATCGTCAAGGTTTGTGTCGCCAAGAAGGAAGAGGCTTAATGTTGTGATGTCTGTTACATCAATAACACCGCTGCCGTCGATGTCGCCGATGCTGTATTCCTTTGCCGGCTCCTTAGTAGGTTCCTTTGTTGGTTCCTTTGTAGGATCTGCCGGCTTTGTCGGCTCGGATGTCGGATCAGCAGATACTCCTGTGTCAGCCTTTACAAGCTTTATACCCTTAAGAGTAACTTCGCTGTTTTCAACCTGATCGCCTGCGCTGTTGTTTACATACCATGTCTGGAATGTGAAGTTCTTCTGGTTCTTTATAAGATCTGCAACAGCCTTGATAACTGCTTCGTCGTCAGTATCTTTTTCAGTCTTAGGATCCATTACTGCAGGATCTGAAAGATCAATTTCCACTGTGCCGCTCTTCTTGATATCCCAGTTGTAGTGTACCCAGTAGTCTTTGCCTTCATACTTAACGCTTGTGTCTACGCAGCCGTTCGCGAAAGTATTATTTTTAATATCAATTTCAGCAACGATCTTGCCGCCTTCAGTTTTTTCCGGAAATGAGATGTCAAAGTTACCAGCCTTTTCTGCGTCAGCCTTTACTGTACCTTCAACTTCCTTTGTCTTTGCAGCCGGAGCTGCACCTTCAGTTTTCTTCTTGATCTGAGCACCCTTAAGTGTTACGAGGCTGTGGTCTGAGTCTTTCCATGCTGAGTCAGCAACATACCATGTCTGGAAGGTTGTTGACTTTGCATTTGACTTCTTTACAGCTTCAGCAACCTTTGCTATAACTGCTTCGTCCTTGATCTCAACGCCTTCTGAACCTGAAACGTCCATTACGCCTGTTGGTTCGTCAAGTGTAACTTCAACTTTTCCTGAAGTCTTTGCCTCCCAGTTATAGTTTGCCCAGTATGGAGTGCCGTCAACCTGTACGTTGAAGTCGATGCATCCCATTGCAGACTGTGAGTCCTTGAGTTCAATGTCGAGAACTACAGGATTGCCTGCGATAGCTTCATCAAATGAGATGCCGAAGTAACCAGGTTTTTCGCCCTTTGATATTGTACCGTCAGCATATTCAAAAACAGGTTCTGTCTTCTCTGTTACCGGCTTATAATCCTTTTCATCATCAGAAACTACAACTTCTGCGATTGAAAGCGGAGGGATCTCAACTGTAAGCTTGTTGTCCTTGATATCGTTGATGCTTACCTTGTGGATGATATCCTTTGAATCGCCTGAAAGGATGTAAACAGCTGCATTCTTGTATGATGTCTTTGATCCCTTGAGATCGATATTTGCATTTTCCGTCTTGTCCTGATCCTTGTTTGTAAGGATTACGCTTACTGTACCCTGATCATTGTCTTCGATGGAAGCATAAACTGTTGACTTCTTATAGTCTTCAGTTTCAGATTCAATAAGTGTGTTACCAAATGAAGAACCTTCACCGTCATAGTTTGTGAAAAGGTTGATAGCGCTGTACTGATACGGAACGTCATCTGCCCAGAGTGTAGCAAGGTAAACGTCGTTCTTTGCAAATGTTCCGAGCGCATCTACTTCAGCAATAGCACCGGCAATTGCGTCGCCGCCGCCGAAGTCATATTCTGTAACTGCAAGCTTTGTTCCCGGATAGTACTTGTCGATGGATTCCTTCATCTTTGTAAGGATCGGAATGTTCTGCTGGCAGTATTCACCGATCCAGCTGTTTTCCTTGTAATCCTTTTCGATGAGAGTTCTGTAAGCCTGAGTCATTTCGTCGATACCCTTTTTATGTTCCGGATTACCGCACATACGTGTATCGCATTCAGGGCACTTTGCTTCTGAATAGTAGTGAACATCGAGTACATCAAGAAGTCTCTGTCCTGATTCTTCCTCAGCCTTCTTCATCTGTTCAAGGTAGTAGGAAATGAACCAGTCATATTTTCCGTCAGCGTTTACAGTCTTCCAGTCTGTTGATCCGTCCTTGGCGCTGAGCTGTACGAAAGCTGTGTAACCGAAGAGTGCAGGTCCGAATATTTCAGCCTTAGGGTCAACTGACTTTACTGCCTTTGCTGTGTCAACTGACTTCTTTACAAGTTCCTCAGCAGTAACTTCGTCCTTATGCATTCTTGAATGTGTGTGGTGCCATAAGCCAGGCTCATTGTCAAGGCTCCAGCCCTGTATACCTGTTTCTGACTGTGAGTCACCGAAGTTCTTTACAACGTAGTTTACATATTCGTCCATGTAAACCTTGCCGTCTGTAAGATCAGGTGTAAGAGAAAGATCCTTGCCCTTTGCTGCGATTACTTCGTTCCATCTTGCGCTCGGAGCTGCTTCACTTTCTTCTACTGTTCCCTTTGTATCTGCTGATACATAGCCGCACATCTGAACTGTAGCGAGCTTGTAGTCGATATTGCCCTTCTTTGCTTCCTTTGAAAGTGTACGTACACCGTCAGCAGGATCTGAGCTTGCGGAAATGTGGGTATCGGAAGAATGCTTCCAGTCTGAACCTGCGTTTGAAGCATTTGTCTCCCAGTTGTAGCCTGAGAAACGATTACCGCCCTGTCTTACGGAGTTTACCTGAAGCTTCTTATCGAGTCCGTGCTCGTTGATTCCGTAGATGTACGGGCTGATAGCCTTGCCCTTGTCTGACAGATTTACTGTAACTCCCATGTCATATGAAGAAGCTGAGTCAGCTGCATATGTTACAGGATTAACTGCCAGCATTGTCATTAACAGTGCAGTTGTAACTGCACCAGCCTTTTTGATTGTATTCATCGGTATTCATCCTTTCAATAATTTAAGCTCGTTTAAGTTAATTTCTGCTTAATTTATTTTTCCTGTTTAATATTATACACCAAGAATTTTGGTTTGTAAATATCTTTTAGAAAAATCGGCAGGATTTATCTGATTTACACAAATTCATTTAAACGTTTACACACCTTTATAATTTATTGTAAAAAAAAACAGCAGACGCACGAATGCATCTGCTGTAAATATTTTTAATTGCCTTGCAGATCCGCAAACTTCGTTTGCTCCCTGCATATCGGCTAATAACAACCGAAAATAATTTTCGGTTGTTATAGTAAGTTTATTAATTAAACTGTTTTGGTTTTAATTATTCGTTGATAGCTGTAACAACGCCTGAACCAACTGTACGTCCACCTTCACGGATAGCGAAACGGAGACCAGCTTCGATAGCGATTGGTGTGATGAGTTCAACGTCCATTTCAACGTTATCACCAGGCATGCACATTTCCTTGTCTGCAGGAAGTGAAACTATACCAGTAACGTCTGTTGTTCTGAAGTAGAACTGTGGTCTGTAGTTGTTGAAGAATGGAGTATGACGGCCGCCTTCTTCCTTCTTAAGAACGTAAACCTGTCCGTGGAACTTCTTGTGTGGGTGGATTGAGCCTGGCTTACAAAGAACCTGACCTCTTTCGATATCTGTTCTCTGAACACCACGGAGAAGAGCACCGATGTTGTCACCAGCTTCAGCGTAGTCAAGAAGCTTTCTGAACATTTCGATACCTGTTACAACAGTCTTCATCTTTTCTTCCTTAAGACCAACGATTTCAACTTCGTCAGACATGTTGAGCTGACCTCTTTCAACTCTACCAGTAGCAACTGTACCACGACCTGTGATTGTGAATACGTCTTCTACAGGCATAAGGAATGGGAGATCTGCCTTTCTTTCAGGTGTTGGGATGTATGAGTCAACAGCATCCATGAGTTCAAGGATTGGAGCGTAAGCTGGATCGCTGAGATCGTCTGGAGCTTCGAGAGCCTTAAGAGCTGAACCCTTGATGATCGGTGTGTCATCGCCAGGGAATTCATACTTGTCGAGTGTTTCACGAATGTCCATTTCAACGAGTTCGAGAAGTTCTTCGTCGTCAACCTGGTCAGCCTTGTTCATGAATACAACGATTGCCGGAACGCCAACCTGACGAGCAAGAAGGAGATGTTCCTTTGTCTGAGCCATAGGGCCGTCTGAAGCAGCAACAACGAGGATAGCACCGTCCATCTGAGCAGCACCAGTGATCATGTTCTTAACATAGTCAGCGTGGCCTGGGCAGTCAACGTGAGCGTAGTGACGATTCTTTGTTTCGTACTCAACATGAGCTGTGTTGATTGTGATACCTCTTTCTCTTTCTTCCGGAGCAGAGTCGATGTTAGCGTAGTCCTTCTTTTCTGCAAGACCCTGAAGAGCGAGTGTCTTTGTGATAGCTGCTGTAAGAGTTGTCTTACCGTGGTCAACGTGACCGATTGTACCGATATTTACATGTGGTTTGTTACGTTCAAATTTTTCCTTTGCCATTGGATTTTTCCTCCTCAATAAAAATTATAGAATAGCTTTATACTATGATATCAATTTTAACAGATATCAGATATAAATTCAAGTGTTTTCGGAATATTTTTAAAATATTCCTCTGAGAAAAGCAGAATTATTCAGCCTTGCTTCTCTTGCTGATGATCTTTTCAGCGATTGACTTCGGAACTTCAATGTAGCTGTGTGGTTCCATTGAGTACTGTCCACGACCCTGTGTCTTTGAACGGAGGTCGTTTGAGTAACCGAACATTTCTGAAAGCGGAACAAGACAGTCAACCTGGATTGTACCTGGTCTTGTTTCCTGACCAAGGATCTGGCCTCTTCTTGAGTTGAGGTCACCGATAACTGTTCCGAGGTAATCATCAGGAACAATTACTGAAACCTTCATGATAGGTTCAAGAATTACAGGGTTAGCCTTCTTCATAGCTTCCTTGAACGCCATAGAACCAGCGATCTTGAATGCCATTTCTGAAGAGTCAACTTCGTGGTATGAACCGTCGTAGAGGTCAACCTTAACGTCAACTACCTGGTAGCCTGCAAGTACACCGGACTGCATAGCGCCCTGGATACCAGCGTCAACAGCAGGGATGTATTCCTTAGGAATAGAACCGCCGACAACTGAGTTCTTGAATTCGTAGCCCTTACCTGACTCGTTAGGTTCAACCTTGATCTTAACGTGTCCGTACTGACCCTTACCACCTGACTGACGTGCATACTTCATGTCAACATCAGCGGAGTTCTTGATTGTTTCCTTATATGAAACCTGTGGAGCACCTACGTTAGCTTCTACCTTGAATTCACGGAGAAGTCTGTCAACGATGATATCGAGGTGAAGCTCACCCATACCAGCGATGATTGTCTGGCCTGTTTCTTCATCAGTCCATGTCTTGAATGTAGGGTCTTCTTCAGCAAGCTTTGAAAGGGCGATACCCATCTTTTCCTGGCCTGCCTTAGTCTTAGGTTCGATAGCGAGGTTGATAACCGGTTCAGGGAATTCCATAGATTCGAGGATAACCGGGTGCTTTTCATCACAGAGTGTATCACCTGTTGTTGTGTTCTTGAGACCAACAGCAGCTGCGATATCACCAGCGTAAACTGTTTCGATATCTTTTCTGTGGTTTGAGTGCATCTGAAGGATACGACCGATTCTTTCCTTGTTGTCCTTAGTAGCATTAAGTACTGAAGAACCAGTGCTTATTGTACCTGAATAAACTCTGAAGAAGCAGAGCTTACCAACGAACGGGTCAGTAGCGATCTTGAATGCGAGTGCTGAGAATGGTTCGTCATCTGATGACGGACGTTCACATTCTTCGTCTGTATCAGGGTTGATACCCTTGATAGCTGGTACGTCAAGTGGTGAAGGCATGTAGTCAACTACTGCGTCGAGGAGCTTCTGTACACCCTTGTTCTTGTATGAAGTACCGCATACAACAGGAACCATCTGGTTAGCTATTGTAGACTTTCTGATGCACTTCTTGATTTCTTCGATAGTGAGCTGTTCACCAGCGAAGTATTTTTCCATGAGTTCTTCGTCCTGTTCTGCAACGTGCTCGAGGAGAGCTTCATGGTATTCCTGAGCCTTGTCAGCCATGTCTTCAGGAATTTCTTCTACTCTGATGTCCTTTCCGAGGTCATCATAGTAAACATAAGCCTTCATCTCAACTAAGTCGATGATGCCCTTGAATGTTTCTTCTGCACCGATTGGAAGCTGGATCGGAACTGCATTACAGTGTAATCTTTCCTTCATCATGCTTACAACGCGGTAGAAGTCAGCACCCATAATGTCCATCTTATTTACATAAGCCATTCTAGGTACCTGATATTTATCAGCCTGACGCCATACAGTTTCAGACTGTGGTTCAACACCGCCCTTAGCACAGAAAACTGTTACAGAACCGTCGAGAACTCTTAATGAACGCTCAACTTCAACTGTAAAGTCAACGTGACCAGGTGTGTCGATGATATTGATTCTGTGACCTGACCAGTAAGCTGTTGTAGCAGCAGAAGTAATTGTGATACCTCTTTCCTGCTCCTGCTCCATCCAGTCCATTGTTGCTGAACCTTCGTGAGTTTCACCGATCTTGTGGTTTATACCAGTGTAGAAAAGGATACGCTCAGTTGTGGTTGTCTTACCAGCATCAATGTGGGCCATGATACCAATGTTTCTTGTATTCTCAAGTGAACAATCTCTTGACATTCTAAAACCTCCGTAATCTTATTTACAGAATTACCAGCGGTAATGTGCAAATGCCTTGTTAGCTTCAGCCATCTTGTGTGTGTCTTCACGCTTCTTGCAAGAACCGCCAGTACCGTTAAGAGCATCAAGGATCTCGCCTGCAAGCTTTTCCTTCATTGTCTTTTCGTTTCTGAGTCTTGAATACTTTGTGATCCATCTTAAACCTAATGTCTGACGTCTTTCCGGACGAACTTCCATTGGTACCTGGTAAGTAGCACCACCCATTCTGCGTGCCTTAACTTCGAGAACCGGCATAATGTTTTCCATTGCCTTCTCGAAAACCTCCAGAGCATTTTCACCTGTCTTTTCAGCGACGATTTCAAATGCTTCGTAAACGATCTTCTGAGCAACACCCTTTTTACCATCAAGCATTATGTTGTTGATTAAGCGTGTTACCAGCTTAGAATTGTAAAGCGGATCCTGTAATACATCACGCTTTGCGATATTACCTCTTCTTGGCATTTTCGCTTCCCTCCTTCATATAATTGTGAATGAAATCATAGGTACTCGTTTGATCTTAAATGATCACCCGTCAAGACCATGCAGAGAGGTATATATTATCTATATAATCTCCACATTAAATCTTTGTGGTAGTTGAATCCTATTTAATGAATGATTGTTTGCGTTTTAAGTTATGAATTACTTAGCTGCGCCAGCCTTAGGTCTCTTAGCACCGTACTTAGAACGAGCCTGCATTCTCTTTGCAACGCCCTGTGCATCAAGAGTACCTCTGATGATGTGGTAACGTACACCAGGAAGGTCCTTTACACGTCCGCCTCTGATGAGAACAACGCTGTGTTCCTGAAGGTTGTGACCGATACCCGGAATGTAAGCTGTTACTTCGTATCCGTTTGTAAGTCTTACTCTGGCGATCTTTCTCATAGCTGAGTTAGGCTTCTTAGGTGTAGCTGTTCTTACTGCAGTACAAACACCGCGCTTCTGTGGTGAGCTTGCGTCTGTTGTGATCTTCTTCTTAGCATTGTAGCCCTTCTGAAGAGCAGGAGCAGTAGACTTAACCTCCAGAACATCTCTTCCCTTACGTACTAACTGGTTAAACGTAGGCATTATTTTTCCTCCTTCTTAAAATATTTAATATGTGATAGAGCATCACACTTATCCATTATACCACAAAATCAGCGTTTGTCAATAGTTTTAACAAAAATGGACACCTGAAAAATTCAGATGTCCTGTGGTAGCTGATTTGTTGATTATCACTGTATAAAACAGTTCTTGGAGTCAGTAAAGCTGACCTGTAAGTTACTCAAACTCTGCCAGTTCCTCTTCCGTCATCTGTTCGGAGAAACAGAATGTGAATGTGGTACCTTTGCCGACTTTACTGTCTACTGTTATGTTTGCTCCGTGGCGTTCGGCGATCTCTTTGGCTATTGCAAGGCCGAGGCCGGTGCCGTTTCGGTTCTGGCCGGTGATCGTGCGGTGGAACTTTACGAAAATAAGAGGAAGTTCTTCTTCGGATATGCCGATACCTGTGTCGGCCACGGTAAGATACAGTTTTCCGTCTTCCGTATGTTCACTGACAGTGACCTTTCCGCCTTTGTCAGTGAATTTAACGGCGTTGTCGAGAATAACGATGAGCATCTGACGGAGTCGGGCGTAGTCGCCTTTTACTATATATACAGGCGAATTCTCAGTGCGTTCAAGGGAAACTCCCTTTTCGTCAGCGATTCTGCGTATGCTCCTGCACACGTCTGATACTACGTCTGATACGTTCACCGGTTCACGCTCTATACTGAAACCTTTGCTCTGAAGTCTGGAAAACTCGAGAAGATCGGTAACAAGGCGCTGGAGGTAGATACTTTCATTCAGCATCTGCCGGTGATATTCCTTTTCCTGTTCCCGCTCACAGATAATACCGTCACACAGGGCCTCAAGGGATCCGCGTATGACTGCGACAGGTGTTCTGAGCTCGTGAGCCACAGCTGATACAAAATTCCTGCTGGCTTCTCTTTCAGCTTCGGCATTTGCCACAGCCTCAGTGAGGCGGTTTTCAAGAAGGGTTACTTCTTCATTTTTCATTGTTTTCTGCCACCTCAAATTTATACCCCATGCCCCATACCGTCTTGATGTTCCACTTATCGTGCGGATACTCGTCAAGTTTTGCCCTGAGGCGCTTTATGTGTGAATCGACCGTACGGCAGTCGCCGTAGTAATCGTAGCCCCAGAGACTGTTGAGAAGGTTTTCCCTTGTAAACACCTTGTCCCTGTTGTCAGCCAGTGTCCAGAGTATTTCAAGTTCCTTCTTGGTAAGAGGGACCTGCTTGTCATCTATGCAGACTCTGAAATTATCCATGTCTATTTCAAGGTTTTCGTACCTGAAATGTGCCTTGTTTCCTTCTTCGCTGTGTTCAAAATAGATCCTGCGGAGAAGGGCACGCATCCTTGCAACCACTTCATTAGGTGAGCACGGCTTAACGATGTAGTCATCGGCTCCGATGCCGAGGCCCATTATTTTTTCGTAGTCATCACCGTGACTTGTTACCATTATTACAGGTACATTGGAGGTCTTGCGTATTTCCCTGCACACATCATATCCGTTCAGTACAGGCATTGTTACGTCAAGGAAGACCATATCGAGTTCGTTTTTAGAAAAAATATCAAGTGCTTCTCCGCCGTCTGCGGCCACCAGTACGTTGTAGCCTTCCTTTTTAATGTATTCAGATAATACCGAGCTCATTTCGGTGCTGTCATCGGCGATCAGAACATTTGCCATTATAATTCTTCCTTTCAAATATAAGATTTTTCCGACCTGTAAACGTTTCTTATATGTCCATTAACTATTATAATGCATAAACCTTAAAATAATTTTAAAAAAGCTGCCTCCGGGCTTAATTTTTTTAGGATATACTTAACAAACCGGAAATACGGCTAAAATCCCTTCTTCAAGTCCCCGAAAATTTTACGCATTAGCCACATTTAAAACATAATTACATATTATAATCATAAACAACAGAGAAAACGATACCCGTAAAATCCAGACTGAAAGGGGGCTGTAGAATAGCACGATCCTTCATTTTTCCAGATACAAAAAATATATAAAAATTCTATTTTCATAAAAAATAACCGGACAGTTTTACGGGACTGTCCGGTTATTTTTTATTTACTGAAACGAAAACCTCATGTTTTACACAGTGCCAGGCAGGCTGAATCATTTTTACATAAGCTGTGTTTCATTGATCATGAGTTTGAAGTCAAGGCCAAGGGTCTTGGCTGTCTTTTTGCAGAGCTGCATTCTTTCGAGGAAGATCTCGAAGTAGTCCATTACCGAGCCGAACTTTGTGTCAACGGAAAGCTTGAGCTTGATAATTGTATGTGCTTCGTTGATCTTGAGTTCCGCTTTCTTTACCGAGTAGTTTACACGGTCGTGGATGTCGAATGTTGAGCTGTCGGTGTTGCGCACTCTTCCGCGGCGTACATCTGACTTGTCGGCGATTATGAGGGCTGCGGCAACGTCATTTACCGGCTGACCTGTCTTTTCGTCGTGGTTGCCGATAGCTGTTGTGATGGTTGCTATTTCCTCAGGCGGGAAGCCGAGTTCGGTGAGAATGCGGAAAGCCATTATTGCACCGCTCTGACTGTGGTCATCACGGTTTACAAGATTTCCGATGTCGTGAAGATAACCGGCTATTTTTACAAGTTCAACTGTTCTTTCATCGTAGCCAAGAGTCTCGAGTATGTAACCGGCCTTTTCGGCAACCAGTGTTACGTGCTCGTAGCTGTGTTCGGTATAGCCCATGGCCTTGAGGGATTCGTCCGCTTTCTTTATATATGTATTGATGGCTTCGTTTTTCTTGATATCTTTGTAGGTGATTTCTTTGTAATTCATTTTATCCTCCGTTTTTCCCTTGTTTATTTTTTCAGGCGGGGGAACTGCGGGCTTTGCCCTGTGCCCCACACTAATAATTTCGTAAATCAGCATTTTCCTGATATTTTCGTATAACAGTACTATTATATCACACAGAACGTATTTGTCAACGCCGGAATGTCAGCATTATACGTTTTCTATTCTGACGCTGAATGATATTCTGCCTATTTTCAGTACCGAACCGCTGAACAGTTCTGCTTCTCCGGTTATCTGCTCGCCGTCAACGAATGTGTGATTGAGAGAATCGAGATCCTCGACATACACTTTTGAGTTTCGGCAGAAAATACGGCAGTGTTTCTGTGAAACGCTTCTTTCGTTGTATATTACCGCATCGGCCAGTGACTGGTTTCGTCCGATGACTGACGGCTTCAGAGAAGATATTTCGATAACATGATCCTTGTCGGCGGTGTTTGTAAGTATTATTTTCTTTTCCGCACTCTCTCTGAAAAGAATTCTTGTTGACATGGAATTAAGGACTGTTCCGGCGTTTCCTTCCCTTTTCCTTGCAAGAGGCACTGTATAGTTCCGTGCCGGTTCGCCGTCGTCCTTAGCTGATGCCGGTGCATTTTTTCTACGGCGTGAATTTATGAAAAAGAATGCTCCGCCGAGTATCATCATCCCGACCACGGCAGCAAGAATGATTTTCATTCTTGCAAGCGAACGTTCCGCAGCAGCGTAGCGCTGGTCTCCGGTATCCACCTCGGATTCATACGTGACCTCGCTTTCGCCGTTTCCGAAGGTCATTGCTATTTTTTTTACTCCGCCCTCGCCGACTGCCTTTCCGTCAAGCTTTGCCTTTACAAGGCACATGACCTCGTTTCCGGAATCCTGTTCGTCATCCGGAAGCATCATTTTCATGTCGTCAGCAGATACGACTGCGGTTATTTTAAGCTTTCTTCCGTCAGCTGTCACGGATTTTATCTTCATGCTTTCGTCCGGCAGTTTTACAACGGCGGAATAAATACCGTCCTCATAGCTGCCGTCTGCTATTCCCTCACCGGCTGCATTTACCGGAACAGCACAGAACACAAGCAGAAGTGCTGACGCAAAAGCTGCAAGTTTTTTTTTCATTCTGATTCTCCTGTATGACTTTTTCTGATAACAAGTGCTTCGAGCGCGTCGCTGTGCTTAACGCCCTTTCCGCACAGAAGTGCAGAGGGAACATTTTTCTTTGACTTTTCAACAACAATGCTTCCCTTGTGTTCAAACACTGCTTTTTTCACAAGTGCGCTTATTTTTTCCTCGGCACTTTCAAAGTTATCGGTCATGGCAGAAAGCAGTGATGCCGCTTCCTCTGCTGCTTCGGCTTCGGCGGCGAAGAGTTTGATGATCCTGTTTCCCGCCTCATCCTTAATATCACCTGCAAGGCATGCAGTACGTGCAAACTCCGCGTCGTCGCGAAGGTTTCCGGCAAGTCTGTTAAAAGCCGAAATACACTCATCCATGTCAGGCAGATTTACAATTATCTTTTTCATAATATCCTTTCTTCAGAAAGCACTGATCTGTGGATAAACCAGCGTTTCCCTAAAACGAAAAATCCGACAGAGCACTTTTCTTCTCTTCCGTCTTCATTGCCGGATCGTCACGGAATCTTTCCGTCATTTTTCTTATGTAGTGAATCGAATCATCGAGCGATGAGCAGAATACAGCTGCGGCATCGGAATCCCAGTTCTTTCTGAGCTCACTGCCTGTGATCTCGAGTTCACGTATCAGTCTGTCAAATTTTTCGTATTTCGTCATATATGTCTCCTGCACCTGAAACGAATTTACTGCCGGCATCTTCATACTCCGCTCCTGCCTTTTCAAGCAGTTCCGCGTATCCGGCTATTATATTTCCGCACTCCTCAAGGAATTTTCTGCACTCACCGTTTTCCATGGTTTCAGTTTCGGCAAGCCACTCCCTGCTGTTTTTCGCAAGACCGGCTGCGGCATTTTTCAGAGCTTCAGGAACTACCTTTATTCTGTCCATTTACATTTCTCCGTTCCCTGATTTTATCTCTTCGCTGAGTTCCGAAAGCTTCGTATACATTCTGTCCGCACTTTTCAAAAGCAGGTCGTATCCTTCCGCTCCCTCGCAGTCAGCAAGGATCTCTCTTATATTCCGAAGCTCAGCGAGTCTGTCGTCTGTCCTTTCCGACAGTTCATTTATTCTGCGTGTCATTTTTCTGCTCCTGTATCAGCATAAGTATGCTGCCGTTTGTTACTCCGTATTTTTCAAGTTTTTCCTCAGGATCAAGAGGAAGCCTTGATCCCGACGCATAGAGAAGAAGTCCGTCATTACCAAGTATGACATCAGTTTTCAGCGCTTTCCGAATTTCGGAGGCTATCTTTACTGCCGCTTCACCTGCGGTAAGACCGGTATCGATGACAAAATCAAACCGTCCCGACACTGCCGGACAGACCACTTCGGTGTTCACTCTTCTGCTACTCATGGCAAGGCACCTTAAGGAATCCGGCAAGAGCATCATATTCCGCATTTCCGCCCCGTAAGGTCTTAAGATCATAACCCATAAGCTCAGTGCCGATTTCTTCTCTTTCCTCGTCAGATGCAGCCGCGTACAGTCTGTACTCCATTCCGAATGCAGTATTTACTTTAAGCATCACGGTCAGATCTGCCGAACAGTAGATCCACACTCCGGAGCCTGTATCCGCCAGAGCAAGAGGTGCCGAATAGATGTGTTTCATCATAAGTGCTATACCGTTTTCAGGCGATATGGTCTCACTTCTCACGTTCACAAATCCCTTTTTACGCAGTGCTTCGGCGGTTTCGTCATATTCCTCACGGCTTATGAAAATGTCGCCGAAATTCTGTTCAAGACTTCCTGCGTCTCCGAAAAGATCGAGCAGCAGAACAAGTTCCTTCTTTTTCAGTCTGTATGATACGCTCATGAAGATTCTCCCCCGTAAAGGTTCATTACATAACACTTTTTCAAGTCCGAACTGTAGTTGCGCGAGAAAAAGATCTCGCTTCCGTCATTCATCGAGATGACTCTTTCATGATAGTCTATCGATTTTATGAAACGGACATTGATAACGTAGCTTCGGTGAACACGGACAAAATACTCCGGCGCCTGTTTCATGATCGCATCAAGAGAATCGTAAAATTCATACGACTGTGATACAGTGTGGAAAGTTATCCTCTTGCTCTGTACCTCGATCATGTATATGTTATCAAAGTTTTCGCTGAATTCATCGCCCCTTATCCTGAACTGATAGACAGGAGACGGAGTGCTGCTTGCGGAAATGGAACTGATATATCTTGTATAGTCCTCGTAAATATCGCTGAGCAGCGAACCTATACGTTCGTCATCCGCACTTTCAAGAAGTATGCCCGAAGGTCTGAATGACGGGCGTACGATGCCGTACATTTCCTCGAAGGAATCAAGCACCAGTACAGTGTAGCTGTTGTTTTCGACAGCGTCGGTCAGTTTTCTGATCTTCTCAAACCTGTCGTCGTTCTTTATCATGAAAAGAGATGATTCGTTCTCTCCGGAAATGGCAGCCCGGAACTGCTCCGCATCGGAACAGAATCCGCCGTCAGGTATGCTGAGCCTTTTTTCTTTTATCTGTTCCCTGCACCGTTTATGGAATCGCTTTCCGTTCCGTTCATCGCTGTTGTATCCGTAAAGATTCAGCATACCGCACCTCCTTTTTCAAATGCTTTTATAAATGCGCTGTCCGCATATTTCTCCGCACCGGACGCCTGACCTGTTACGAAACTCACACCGAATCCGCTTCCGCCCTTAAGGAATTTTTCAGTGATAAGCGCCATGTCTTCGTTTCCCTCTGCATAAATGCATCCGCAGAAACTGTCCGGGTCTTCTATTATAACATAAATATCTTCGCCGTCAAAGCTTCCGGATATCTTCCGTGCAGTCACACGCTCCGAAAAAATATCCTTTAGTTTCAGAAGAAGGTCATAGGCTCCCGCTCTTCCTTTGAAATTTTCAGCCTTCTCCGCTTCCGGATCATCATCTGACCAGAAAAGCACCTTTCCGATTTCGGAATACCTGTTTACCAGAGCTATATATCCGGCATGATCAGAAACATTTTCCTTTATGCAGAAAGCGTCCTTTATTTCGGCCGTACTGCCGTATGAAGCGTTGACCCTCTCGCAGAAAGCAAGCAGCGATGAATATTTCTCCCTGCCTTTTCCCGTACAGCAAAGCGTTCCCTGGAATGAAAGCACCCTTCTGTCAGAAAGATAAAGCCCGCGTCCCGGACAGAAAGGAAGATTTCCTTCAGGACGCACCCCGAGAAGATCAGTGTACTCTGATCTGTCATTCTGTTCGAATGTTATGACCGTTCTGTAATTCTGGCGGGTCTTAAGCCTTATGTCAGATGCCTGCTTAACGGTAATGACAAATACGATCCCGTACCGGACGCATTCTCCTGCAAGCCTTGTCATCTGCTCCTCCGCTGCCGGATAAAGATCCTTTAAAACTCCGCAGCCGTCGATGACCACAAGTTCAAGGCAGAGATCGTCACTTACCTCCATATATTCACTGTAATCCGAAACATGGACCTCAGAAAACTTCCTCTTCCTTCTTTCGATATCATCACGTATCTCATCGAGAAGGCCGGTAAACTCCCTTTCATCAGGTGATGAAAGACATGCCGCCGAATGTCTGAGCCTGCCGAAAACAGATATTACTCCTGCAGTAAAGTCGACGGTCTTTATCATTATTCTCTCCGGCGGATAATTTTCCGCAAGGAAGCTTATCATGGAAGCAAGGAACATGGTCTTTCCGCTTCCTGCAATGCCGGAGATCAGAATATTTCCCGTCGTGTAAAGATCGAACACAGTCGGAAAGACTGCCTGGTTTTCAGGATCGTCGGTAACACCGGCTGCAAAAACGAGACCCTCATCAGACTGTACCTTTCCGTATTTTCCGATATCATCTGACGGAATGAGAGTTCCCGGTGCCTCACGCCACACCTGACGTGCAGGAGCGATACCGCTCTTCGCACAGAATCTTTTCGTTTTTTCTGTAAGTACAGCAAGTTCCGTAATTCCGTCTTCTTCGCATTTATCTTCACGGTCGTTTACAGGAGTACCGTCATAAAAGATCATAAAAGCGGAAAGCTTCTTTCCTTCCGGAGAATACTGTGCGCCTGAGAAGCCTGTCTGAACAAGGGTCATGCCTGTTGTATTTCCGCAGCGCACAAGAGCACGTCCGGCAGTTTCGATGAAAGCCGCATCCGGCTTTTCCAGAAGACTTATACTGTCGTCCCTGTCCCTGACTTTCAGACAGATGCTGAATCCGGAGTTGCTTCGTATCTCATCGTCAACAACGCCGGAAGGACGCTGTGTTGCAAGCAGAAGGTGTATTCCGAGACTTCGTCCCACACGCGAGATACTCACAAGCTCGCTTATAAAATCAGGCTGTTCCTTTTTAAGCTCCGCAAACTCGTCGCAGATTATCACCAGATGAGGCAGAGCCTCCTCTGCCTTTCCGTTTTCATACAGTTTAAGATAGGCATCGATATGGCTCACGTCGTGCTTTTTAAATATCACCTGCCGTTTTCTTATCTCGCCCGAAAGCGACACAAGAATTCTTCCTGTCTCATTTCTTTTATCGGAAAGATTTGTGAGTATACCGGCAACATGAGGAAGCCCCTCAAACACGCGGGACATACCGCCACCCTTGTAATCGATAAGGACGAAAGCCACCTGTTCAGGACTGTAACCAAGAGCAAGTGAAAGAATGAGAGTCTGGATAAGCTCCGATTTTCCCGAACCGGTGGTACCGGCAATAAGTCCGTGCGGGCCGTGGCCGGTTTCGTGAAGGTCAAGGTAAAAGGGCTTTCCGGAACTGTCGGTACCTATGAGCGCCCTTATGCTCTCGTAGGATCTGTTTCTTTCCCAGCGCCCGCTTATATCATTTATATCCTCATCAGAATTTTCATACATTCCGGTAAAGGAAAGAGTGTCAGGAAGACTTTCGCTGCCGTCACAGGCGGTATCGGTGCCTGCCATCAGTCTTGCATAGGAAAGGGCGCTTTCAGGGCTGATGCCCTCACTCCTGTCTTCACTGTCCGTAAGGACTGTTTTCTCAGGACCTGAAAAGGCAAGGTTCTCCTCATCTGAATATCTGCTTATGATGAAAACTATCTTTCCTTCCCTGTCGGAATTAAGATATTTCTTCACTTCAGAAGATGATAGCAGAGAATCATCTGAAGCGAAAACGATCAGATGATGGTTCATGGTCTCACGCTTTAATAATGATGAGATAATTTCTTCCATGTGCGCGGCCGAAAGATCATCAAAGCCGGTGAAACGGATCTTCCTGTCAGATGAAAAAGTATGCGGCAGCCATTTTACAAAAGACACGCCAAAAGTATGCGGCAGCCATTTTACAAAAGACACGCCGTCCGGATCACCGTCCGGTAAAATAAACATCATCTTTACATTCTCAGGATCGAATGAGGCAGAGATCTTCACCGCCATGCTGCGTATGAATTCCGTTACCGCTTCATGTTTTCCTGATACGTGAAAAACCTTTCCGGATTTCAGGTCAGCTTCTGCAGGAACACCGTCAGCGTAACGGTATTTCTTCACAAGCTCCTCGAGCTGTTTGTCCGGAGTACCGCCGGTCTTTATAAACCTTTCAAAAGATGCTTTCCCCGTACCAATGCGCACCTTGAGAAAATCCTCGTCAGAGGGCGGAACTATCCTCCTTCGTCCTCGTCCTTCGGCAAACATATGGGCTGCTTCTCTGGCATCCGGAAAACGCTCGTTCATCATCAGGCGGAAGTTTTCCTGCTTTTCGGCAAGCAATCCCTCGTATTTTTTCAGTTCATCCTGCCTGTCCGAACTTATGCGCTTGGCCGATGCCATTTCTGAAACGCGTTCGGCTCCAAGCCATATTCCTGTAACAGCTGCAGTGCCGGCGACAAAAGCCGCAATGGTCTGCGGAACGGTCAGCGCTCCCCTGAAGGCAGCTGCCGCTGACAGAACAGCCGATGCAGGAACTGCGGTCTTCATTATATCGGAGACGCCGTGTTTTCTGTGTACTCCTGATGAAGCTGCCGGAAGTTCAAGCTCGGCTTCACAGTCTTTTTCCGTAACAGAAAAACTACGCATACTGCCAGTGCCGGCTTTGCCGCTCTTCCTTACAAATTCAGTTTCGTACCCTTCTTCAGCACTTACAAGCGTGCATCCTGCAAAATTACTGTTCTTCTGAACTGCAATGGAATCACCGGCAAACACGATCTTTGCACCGAAGATCCAGATAATATCAAAGGGATCGAGCTGACGTTTTCCATCGATCTTTTTTCCGTTTACAAAAACGCCGTTCTCGCTGAGATCCTTAATGCTGAACACACCGCCGTCGCAGCTTATCTCTGCATGTCTGCGGCTGATGTAATCGCCTTTTATTACAATATCGCAGTCGTTTCCGCTTCCTGTAGTAAAGGATCTTTCAGGACAGAATCTTTCGAAGCAGACGGCATTTTCGTCAAGTGAAGACACAAACAGGGCACCGGTGAGTACAGTGCCTTTTATCTCTATTTCATTGCAGTGTCCGTCGCGTATAACGTCATCACCTGTGACAAGGATGCTGCCGTCATTTTTTATGCGCCACTTTCCTCCGGACTTTTCAAAGGAAATCACGCAGTCTTTCTTCTTTGTAAGATCAGAAATGTCTATGAAACTATCGTTTCCGTCATCAAGTGACAGTATACGCTCACAGACTCTGTCTCTGAAAGTCAGCTGTATTGAATAGTACATTTTCTCCGCCTGATACTTTTATTCTATTTCCCCTGTTATCCCGAAAGAAACCGGTACAGCAAAAACAGCTGCACCGGTACGATAGTTTATCCGCCTAAGAGTTCACCGGTCTGTCTGCAGATCAGTGCTTACTCCGTTAATCATAAATATGGCTTAACAGCCTTAGCAAGCTGGTCAGGACATGAAGTGCCCTTGCCGCCGCAGTCGATGCCTTCGAGTCTTGAAACAACGTCTTCGATCTTCATTCCTTCAACGAGGCTTGCGATACCCTTGAGGTTTCCGTTGCATCCGCCCATTACTTTAAGGTTTCTTATAACACCGTTTTCGATGTCGAAGCTCATGTTTCTTGCGCATACGCCCTTAGGTGTGAAATTTACGTTCATTACTTTACTCTCCTTTTGCAGGTGCAGCCGGTTTTTCTTCAGTTTTCGCTGCAGCCGGTGCCTTGTCTTCGGATGCTCTCTTGTTAGAAAGTCTTATGATCCTGTCGAAGTTTTCCTTGGTAGTTGTGTTACTTCCGAGGTATGTAGGCTGTGCATTGTAAAGTCCGTGGAAATCAGAGCCACCTGTTACAATAAGGTCGTAC
>CADAPI010000010.1 GCA_902789705.1 uncultured Ruminococcus sp. | reverse complement strand
ATAATGTAGCTGAGTGCCGGTATTCTGTTCCGACGCACTGGGATATCGGTAAGGTATATAAACGCCTTATACTTGCGGACGCAGAGAAAAGCGGAAAAGATATTATTACAGTTCTTACTGAAGTGTATTCCTCAAAGATGGTCGATCTAATCGAGGATTACAACAGCAGCTTCTATTATGACAATCCGGGCGAGATATTCTGGACTTATAAAAACGGCTGTGTCCCGGCATAAGCCTTGACATAACGTATGAAATATTGTACAATAAATATATATATTTATTGTAAATGCATAATTTCAGAGATGATGAAAAACAGAAGATGGGGATAAAGCATTTGTCATGTTTGATCATTGTCTATGCGTTGTTATGATATAAGGAGATGCATAGGATGCATGAGAACAGTAATGGAACGGTAAGCAAACTGTTTGAACAGGTGTCACGTACTCTTGCAGACCGTTACGAAGTAATTTTTTATGTTGATGTTAAAACAAATGAATACAGGATCTGCAGTTCCAGTGACGAGTTTTCGGATTTAGGAACTGCAAATCAGGGTTCTGATTTCTTTAAGGATCTGATAAGAGATGTTAATAATCTCATTCATCCTGAAGACAGAAAAATGGTTATCGAAGCGCTTGATAAAAAGTGCCTTCTTGAAACTCTGGACAAAAACGGTTCAGTTTCTCTTTCATACCGTCAGGTGCTTGAAGGCAGACAGCAGTATGTCGGACTTATGATCATGTATGCTCATGATGATCATGACCATCTGGTATTCGGCGTTGCCAATTCTGATGCACAGATACGCCATCAGAAGACCATAGAAGCTGAAAACAGAAATTTCAGTGACATAGCAACGGCTCTTGCTTCAAAGTACGAGGTGATTTATAAGATCGATTCTGAAACTGGTGAGTATACTGAGTACAGTACTTCCTCAGATTTTGCCTGGAGCGATTCAGGTAACAAAGGAAGTGATTTCTTCGGCGACACCCAGAAGAATCTGAAGGACAGTGTTTACAGCGAAGATTATCCGATGGTTGCGGAAAATTTGAAAAAAGAAAATTTTATCAGAACTCTGAAAGCCTTCGGAAAACTCACTCTGAACTATCGTCTTATGATCGGCGGTGCTCCGAGTTATGTTTCACTTTATGCAGTAAGCAATGATGAGGAAGCAAAGAATATCATCATCGCTGTAGCCAATATTGATGAGGCAAAACGTGAGATGTACGACATTACTCATGATATGATGACAGGACTTCTCACACGTGAATGCCTTTATACCAGCATAAATGAAAGACTTAAAACTGACACTGTTACACCGTACAATATTCTTTATTTTGACGTAAAGAATTTTCAGGTGGTAAATGATATCTTCGGCACTAACTTCGGTAATCAGTCCATGAGATACATAGCCGACTGGATAAGAAAAACTTTCTCGGAAAAGTGCCTTTCAGGAAGACTTATCGGTGCATCTTTCGGTGTGCTTATACCGAAGGATGAATGGGATCCTGCTAAGATCGAGGACGGACTTTCAAAGTTCATGATCAAAAATAATAATCTTGAATATCATGTACTTATCCATACAGGTGTTTATGAGATTGACCGTACTGAAGGTGACGTTTCAGTAATGTTCGACCGTGCGCTCCTTTCACTTTCGACCATTTCTGATGAATTTCATGTTCACATTGCATACTACGATGCCAAGATCCGTGAGCATCTTATGTGGGAGCAGGAGATATCTTCACAGCTGAACGAAGCAATTGAAACGATGCAGCTTTGTCCGTACCTTCAGCCTATTGCTGATATAAACGGAAAGATAGTAGGTGCGGAAGCCCTTGCAAGATGGGAGCATCAGAAATACGGATTCCTTCCGCCTTATAAATTCATACCGGTATTTGAACACAATGGTATGATAGTTGACGTTGACAAACACATGTGGCGCTGTGCCTGTGAAATACTTTCACGCTGGAAAAAGCTCGGCAGCGACATGTTCATCTCAGTAAACATTTCTCCGAAGGATTTCTACTTCACTGACGTTCTTGCGGAAATGAAAAAGCTCGTGGCTGAATATGACATCGAGCCGGCAAAACTCAGAGTAGAGATAACTGAGACTGTAATGATGAACGATGCGGATAACAAGATGGGTATTCTCGATAAATTCCGCTGTGCAGGTTTCATCGTTGAGATGGACGACTTCGGAAGCGGTTATTCATCTCTTAACATGCTCAAGGATATGCCTGTCGATGTTCTCAAGATCGACATGAAATTCCTCGGCAAGAGCAGCAACGCCGAACGTGCAAGAATCATTGTCCACAATGTTATTTCACTCACCAAGGAACTCGGTATCGTCGCACTCACCGAAGGCGTCGAGACCCAGCCGCAGCACGAGATCCTTACCGATATGGGCTGTACGCTCTTCCAGGGCTACTATTTCGCAAAGCCGATGCCTGTAAAGGAATTCGAGGTGTTTGCAGGACTTGAAACCGGGGATGCATGAAATCAGGTTTATCCGTTATGACCGGAGTTTCCGGTAATTTTTAAGGAAACGCTGATTTATTCATAAATCAGCGTGTGGCTTCGGGGCGAAGCCACGCAAATCCCACCTCCGGAAATCCGGCGAAGCCGGATTTCCGATATAATCAGTGTTTCCTTAAAGGAAATATTAAGGAAAGGAAGCGTTATAATATGCTTAAATTTTTCAAATGTGAGGTCTGTAAGAATATCATTGTAAAGTTAGCTGATTCCGGTGTGCCGGTATCATGCTGCGGTAAGCCGATGAAGGAACTTGTTCCGGGTGCCGTTGACGGTGCGCTTGAAAAGCATGTACCTGCAGTTACAGCAGAAGGAAAGAATGTAAAGGTTCAGATCGGTGAAGTTATCCACCCTATGCTGGAGGAACATTTCATTCAGTTTATCGCGCTTGAAACAAAGAACGGTTTCCAGGTGAAATACCTTAAGGCCGGAGATGAACCTAAGGCTGAATTTACTGTTGCCGCTGATGACGAAGCAGTTGCTGTATACGAGTACTGCAATCTCCACGGCCTCTGGGTAAAGGAACTGGCATAATAAAAATCCCCGTACAAACCTGCTTTCTTTTTCAGAAGTTTGTCTGTACGGGGATATTTAGTATACGGAAAATCCTTTTTTTGTTTTCACAGTATGAGGTCCCGGACATGTTATATACGGGACATATAAACTTGAAATAATCAACCAAATGTGCTATACTTTTAACAAAGGTGATAACAGGTTAAAGTGACAGCAGGGAGGTGCGGGTTTGTTCAGAAAGTTATATGAAAACAGAAAAGAGATAACGAATATACTTTTTCTGATCTATATTATCGCAGTGCTGTCTCTCACATTTATCGTTCGTGAGACAATGGTATTCCGGACTCCGCATAACAGGGGAGTTGTACTGGAGCCGTTCCGTGAAATGCAGGCGATGATAGAACAGCCTGATCATTTTTTCTGGTTTATGCAGATAGCACTGAATGTCCTGCTTTTTATTCCGTTCGGATTTCTGCTGCCGTGTGTGAACCGGAACTTCAGAAGTTCAATGGTCATAGTGGCATCAGGTTTTTTGTTTTCAGGCTTTATTGAGACCATGCAGTACATAACAGGCAGAGGTCTTACTGAAGTTGATGATATTATCACCAACACGACAGGTGCGGCAGTCGGAGCTTTTATTTACTGGGCAGCTGTTGTTGTAAAAGAAAAATACAGGAAAGAAGGGATCTTTTTATGAAAGAAAAATGCAAGGAATTTATGGAACGTAATCTTGAAAAAGCCGGTGTTCCTTTTGATTTCGAACTTATTGACGATGAGTTTTATGCTTCAGGAGAATACTACACATTTACGGAAGAGCCGCTGAAAAATGTTCAGCTTATCCAGCGATTTATTATTGACAATGAAGGTATTATTTCGATGGCTATGTATGAGGTAAGCATTGAAGATACCTCAAAGTTCGATGAACTGGCTGCACTGTTCTCAGAAAAATATGAGATCAGGATCAGATATGATTCTGATTACAGCACGATCAAGGTCGATGCCGGAATGGCGGCAGGAGCACTGATCGACAATGCAAGAATGTTCCGTTCTTTTGTGACCTATCCTCTTCTTGTATTAAGAATGGTAGTATATGCTTACTATGTGGTAACTGAAAACGGACTTGATGTGAAGGAAGTATTTGAAGATATTTCAGAGCATCAGGGAGACTTCCTTATTGCCGATGAAATAACATATAATACTGATGAAGAGACTGGTCTTATAAAAGAAGGAAATGAGCGCTATTTTATTGAGCACGATTTTCTTCCTGCAGAATTCTATAATGATCCTGAGGCTTTTGCACACAGTCTGAAAAATGAAAAGGAAGAATTCTTAAAACGAATCATTGATGACGTTCTTCTTGAAAACACAGCGATGCCTGTTCCGGAACACGAAGGATTCAGACTTGAAGTATTAAAGGACAGTGATGACTGCATCTGTATGGACATGGTAATTCCGGTCGCTGAAAAATATCTTGAATGTTCTGATATAATCTTCTTCTGGTCAGCTAAGGAAGAGCCTGTATACTATACAGTTGAGATCAAGTACGAAAACGATAAGAAGATATGGCTTGCATGCGCATGGGACAAATCCGGAAATCATCTTGATTTCGGTAAGGCAGATGACCGTGAAGGCGCGGTTGATATAATTAAGGAAAGAATAAAATAATTCTTTCATCTGAAAACGGGAAAGAAAGGGAAATGAAAAATGAAACTTGAGCCAATAGTTATCTCACTGCTTGACACTGATCTTTACAAGTTCAACATGGATCAGGTCATCTTCCACAGACACACTGATCTCTGCGGACAGTATTTCTTCAAATGCCGTAATAAAGATGTGGTTTTCACACCTGAAATGGTAAAAGAGATCAACGAACAGATCGACCACCTCTGTACTCTCACTTTTAAAAAGGAAGAACTTGATTATCTTCGTTCCATCCGTTTTATCAAGAAGGACTATGTTGAGTTTTTAAGACTGTGGCACCCGATAAGAGACTATGTCACAGCAAAACTTGATGACAACGGTGAACTTTTCATTGAAGTAAACGGTCCGCTGTTCTCTGCAATGCAGTTTGAGATATATCTTCTTGAGATCGTAAATGAAGTTTATTTCCGCATGAAATACGATTACGAAAAGCTTCGCAGATCAGCAGAAGAAAGGCTTGACGCAAAGATAAAGGGCTTCAATGACGGTACCTATACTTTCAGCTTTGCTGAATTCGGATGCCGCAGAAGACTTTCACGTGAGTGGGAGGACGTGGTCGTAAGAAGACTCGTTACAGAAACAAAGAACTGTGTGGGTACCTCAAACGTATATCTTGCGATGAAGTATAATGTAACTCCGATCGGAACTTATGCACACGAGTTTGTTCAGATGTATCAGGGTATCGATTCTATCCCGCTTGCGTATACAAATCACTATGCAATGCGTGACTGGTATAATGAGTATGACGGCGATAACGGTACGGCTCTGACAGATACAGTCACAACAGACCTGTTCCTCCTCGACTTCAACCGTTCGATGGTAAACAACTATACAGGTGTTCGCCACGACAGCGGAGACCCGTATGCCTGGGGCGACAAGATGATCGCTCACTATAAGAAGTACGGCGTTGACCCGAAGACAAAGCTTCTGCTCTTCAGTGACAGTCTCGATTTTGACAGGGCACAGAAGCTCTATGAATACTTTAACGGAAAAACAAAAGTTTCGTTCGGCATTGGTACTTTCTGTTCAAACGATACCGAGGAGAAGGCACTCAATATAGTTATCAAGCTTCAGTACGTAAACGGCAGACCGGTCGCAAAGCTTTCTGATGACATCGGCAAGGCTATGTGCCGCGATGAGGATTATCTTGGATATCTTAAGCGTTCAGTACAGTTCAGACTTGAAAGAGAAGCAAAATAAAAAACAGAAAGGCTGCAGTCATTGCGATCATCTGACTGCAGCCTTTATAGGTTTTTAAATTAGGAAATTACTTTTTCTTGCCCTGCATTGCTTCAACAAGTTCGTCTGTTCTGATCTCGAAGAGGTCAACGAGCGGAACTGTCTTTTCGTTTGCAGTGAAAATGTAAAGAAGAGCAAGAAACATGTTCCATGTCATACCACGCTGCTTCTTTTCAACAGAAAGGATAGTCTGACGGCTGATACCGGCAATCTCAGCGAGCTCTGACTGTGTAACACCGAGCTTTGCTCTGAGAACAGTAAGGTTTTCTACCATTCTGTCAATATAGAGTCTTTTTAATTCTTCATTCATAGTTTTAACACCTCATAAATTTATTGTATTATTTTTTTGGATAAGGGCTTTAACTATATCCATACTACTACATCTATTATAATACGTCTGAGATAAAAAATCAACCCTTGAAGATAAAAATTATAGAAATAACTAAAAAAACACTGCCGGATACCTAAAGATCAATGTCAATAATTTGACCGTCTGAATACGAACTTTTTCCCTTGACAAAATAAAAGTGATAATGTACAATTATATTGTATATGTCTGATGACGGACGATTTTGAATAAAAAGAATAAACAGAAGGGAAATAAATTGGAAAAATATTATTTGATTGACTTTGAAAATGTCAGTACAGGGGGCTTTTCAGGCTGCGAACTTCTCGGAAACGATGACCACATCCATGTGTTTTTTACTGATAAATCAACGAAGTTTGACCTGAATATTCTGCACAGGCACAAGGCGGCAACTCTTGAAATACATAAGGTGCCCTGCGGAAATCAGTCTGCCGATATGCATATAGTATCATATCTTGGCTATCTTGTGGGAATAAACAAAGGTAAGGATTTTGAGTGCATAATCGTAAGCAAGGACACTGATTTTGACAACGTAATAAAGTTCTGGACTGATGCTGAAGGTGTTTCTGTCCGCAGATCTCCGGTGATAAAGAACGATGACGGGAAAAAGAAAAACAAAAAGACAGAGCAGAAGGGAACGCAGGACAAAAAGGTAAAGAAGAACAACGTTTCTGCGCCGGCCGGTAAAAGCAGAACGGAAGTAAACACAAATGACAAAGACACTGAACAGCAGAAGAAGGATCTTACTGAACGACTGAAAAAGGCCATCGGAGAAAGCGAGATCAGTCCGTGCTTTACAGATGAAATAACAAACATTGTCACAAGTCATTTTGAAGAAAAGCACATGCTTACGTCAGTTCACAACGATCTTAGACAGATATTCACTGACTACAGCGATGTCTATGATCTTGTCCGCAGAGTCGTTAAGGATCATAATGCTGTGACTGTTTCGGGGAATAATGAACGGAATAAAGGAAACAGCTTAAGCGTTACAGTGAAAAATGCTCTTGACAAAGCCAAGATTGGAAACGAAGATGCAGATTACCTCGCTTCGGTAGCAGTAAAGTATTCAGGCAAGTCCGATTCAAAGGCACTTGCCAACAAGGCTCTTGTAAAGAAATACGGTCAGGACAAGGGCAATGATCTTTATAAGAAAATAAAAAAGTATTTATAACCGGTGATCTATGGTAAACGCTGATTTATTCATAAATCAGCGTGGGGCACGGGGCGAAGCCACGAAATCTCCCGCCCGGAAATACGACGAAGTCGTATTTCCGATTTAATCCGTATTTTCCTATAATATTACTTTGAAAATTATTTTTCAAAACCACTTGACGTTTGGTATTTACAGTGATAAAATTAAAAATGACCGTTTAAAAATGAGATTTTTTTGTAATAATAAACGTCAGAAAGAAGACTAACAATGTTTGAAACTTTTGAAAAATATGAATCCAATGTAAGATCTTACTGCAGAAAGTACCCGGTTGTTTTTGATGAAGCAAGAAACGCTGAACTGTTTTCCGAACAGGGTGAACGCTACATCGATTTTCTCGCTGTAGCCGGTTCTGTCAACTACGGACACAACAATCCTGAAATCAAGGCGGCGGTTCTTGATTATCTCAGCAGTGACCGTATCATAAACGCTCTTGACATGTATACAAAGGCCAAGAGGGAATTTATCGAAACTCTTGAAAACAGTATACTTATTCCGAGAAAGCTTGACTATAAGGTAATGTGCTGCGGTTCCACAGGTACCAACGCCATTGAAGCTGCACTTAAGCTTGCAAGAAAGAACACAGGACGCACCAATGTATTTGCATTCTCAGGCGCTTTTCACGGAATGTCGATGGGAAGTCTTGCGTGTACAACTGACAGGATAAGCCGTGAGGGAGCAGGAGTTCCTCTTGACAATGTCTCCTTTATGCCTTACTGCAACAGCCGTATCGATTCCATAGAATATCTTAAGGAAGTCCTTGAGGATGACCACTCTGGTTTTGACAAGCCGGCAGCAGTTATTCTTGAAACAGTTCAGGCTGAGGGCGGTATCAATGTAGCTGATGCTGAATGGTTAAAGGCTGTAAGAAAGATATGCGATGACCACGGAATAGTAATGATCGTGGATGACATTCAGGTCGGCAACGGCAGAACAGGCACGTTCTTCTCGTTTGAAAGGGCAGGAATAGTACCTGACATGGTAGTGCTGTCAAAGTCAATAAGCGGACTTGGAATGCCTATGTCCATCGTTCTTGTCCGCCCTGAGCTTGACATCTTCCGTCCTGCGGAACACAACGGAACATTCAGGGGAAATCAGCTTGCATTCGTGGGAAGCAAGGCAGGTATCGAATACTACAATAAACATAACCTTGAAAGCGATGTAAAGCGCAAGTCTGCAGTTATAGAAAAGTTCCTTAATGAACGTATAGCATCTCTTGATGAAAGAATAAAGATCAGAGGTATCGGCTTTATCTGGGGTATAGATCTCAATGACATTGATCCTAAGCTTGCTATTGAATGCGTACACAAGGCCTTTGACAACAAGCTCGTACTTGAGGTAGCCGGCAGACATGACGGTGTGCTCAAGGTAATGCCTCCGCTTACGATCGAAGACAATGTTCTTACCGAAGGACTTGAAATACTCGAAAAGTCTATAAAGGAAGTTCTTAAAAAGTAATTATACAGCATAAAAAACGTGTGAGCAGATATGTTCTGTTCACACGTTTTTTTACTCTTTGCAGAAAAACGGCTGACACCATTAAGTTTTCGATGGTATCAGCCGTTTTCTTATATTATGAAAACTAAGGAAACACTGATTAAATCGGAAATCCGGCTTCGCCGGATTTCCGGAGGTGGGATTTGCGGGGCTTCGCCCCGAACCCCACGCTGATTTACGAATAAATCAGCGTTTCCCTAAGAATGAGAATTACTTTTTCTGTCCGTAGTAAGCGTTCGGACCGTGCTTGCGCATGTAGTGCTTGTCCTGAAGATAATCAGGTGCAGGAACTGCATCCTTTTTCAGCTGTTCAGTCATAAGAGCCATTTTAGCAACTTCTTCAAGTACGACTGCGTGGTAAACGGCCTTTGCGGCATCTTTTCCCCAGGTGAAAGGACCGTGGCTTGCGCATATTACGCCCGGAACTGCATTAACATCAAGGCCTCTGCTTTCAAATGTCTCAATGATCACTTTACCTGTGTTCTTTTCATAGTCTTCGTCCAGTTCAGTCTTTGTAAGCTCTCTTGTGCACGGTACAGGGCCGTAGAAGTAGTCAGCGTGTGTCGTGCCATAGCATGGAATATCCCTCACTGCCTGTGCCCATGCAACAGCATGTGGGCTGTGTGTATGTACGATACCGCCGATCTCAGGAAATTTTTTATACAGTTCGATATGTGTCTTTGTATCAGATGAAGGGTTGAGCTTGCCTTCAACAACATTTCCGTCAAGGTCGAGGGCAACGAGATTACCAGGCCTCAGTTCATCATATTCAACACCTGAAGGTTTGATTATGATGATACCGCTTTCCCTGTCTATTCCTGAAACATTACCCCATGTGAATGTTACGAGATTTCTTTTCGGAAGCTCCATATTGGCTTCATAAACTTTCTGTCTTAATTCTTCGAGCATAGTTATCATCCTTTCATACTGAAACTTTCCCCTCCGTTCACTGAAGAAGGGAGGGGATAAAGTGTTGTCTTAGTCAGGAAAGCTCTGATTATTTAAGCTTCCATACAAGATCATTTACAAGAAGTTCGCGTTCAAGGCTTTCAACTGTTGTATCCTTTGTTATGTGAACGCATTCGATGCCCATGATCCTTGCCCAGTCGATCATCTGTTCAGCTGTTACATCGTAGCTGAGAACTGTGTGGTGAGCACCGCCGGCACATATCCAGCATTCAAGACCTGTTCTGAGGTCCGGAAGAGCCTTCCACATTACTCGTGCAACAGGGAGGTTAGGCATATCCATAATAGGCTTTACGCATTCAATGTCCTGAATGATAAGTCTGAAACGACCGCCCATGTCGATTATGCAGGCTACAATACCTTTACCGGCTTTGCCTTCAAATACAAGACGTGCAGGATCCTTTTCGTTCATGCCTATTCCGAGGTGATGTGTTTCAATTCTCGGCTTGTCAGCTGCAAGTGAAGGGCAAACTTCAAGCATGTGAGCACCAAGGCTGTATTCGGAACCCGGAACAAGGTGATAAGTGTAGTCTTCCATGAATGCTGAAGCACCGTTTCCGTTTTCACCCATTACCTTCATGATGGCTGTAAGAGCTGATACCTTCCAGTCACCTTCACCGCCGTAGCCGTAGCCCTTTGACATAAGGTGCTGTGAAGCAAGACCCGGAAGCTGTTCCATTCCGTAAAGATCCTGGAATGTGTTTGAGAAGGCCATGCACTTTTCACGCTTAAGCATTTTTTCCATTGCTATCTCTTCCCTGGCCTGATAGCGGATGGCTTCGATATTGTCAGTGGCAATGTCGTATGAAGCTTTGTATTCATCCATAAGAGCGTCAATTTCAGCATCGGTTACAAGTGACATTTCCTTTACGAGATCACCTGTAGCCCAGGTGTTTACCTGCCAGCCGAACTTCTTCTGAGCTTCTACCTTGTCACCTTCAGTAACAGCAACGTCACGCATGTTGTCACCGAAACGCATTACTCTCATTTCCTTTGAGAATGCAGCACCGACAGCAGTTCTCATCCATGAAGCAAGTCTTTCCTGAACGTCTTCATCCTTCCAGTAGCCTGCGATGATCTTTCTTGCACTGCGGAGTCTTGCTCCGATGAATCCGTGTTCTCTGTCACCGTGGGCAGCCTGGTTGAGGTTCATGAAGTCCATGTCGATCTCTTCGTTAGGGATCTCGCGGTTGTACTGTGTAGCAAAGTGGCACCATGGCTTCTGAAGTTCGTTAAGTCCGCTTATCCACATCTTGCTTGGTGAGAATGTGTGGCACCATGTGATAATGCCTGCGCATTCGTCTCTGTAGTTTGCTTCCTTTATAACTGATGTGATCTCGTCACTGCTCTTTGCAGTTACCTTGTATCTTACAGGAAAGGGAAGCTTTGATGAAAGGTGAGATGCCATTTCCTCTGCTCTTTTTGCTACTGTATTAAGCACTTCTTCGCCGTAGAGAAGCTGTGAACCTACGACAAACCAGAATTCGTATTTTTTCATTACAATTATCTCCTTTTACAATGTATTTACTGCGGTGCGTTCAACATCGAGCAGACTTCTGTAGCTTTCCATGTATTTGTCAAAGCCTTTTACATCGGCTTCGTCAGGAGCCATTACAGAAACTTCAGTGTTTTTAAACACATTATCGTTTAAGAACTGTTCAAGTGTACCGCTTTCTTCTGCGCACATCATATATGCTGCCAGAAGAGCCATTCCGTAAGGACCGCCTTCACCAGCTGTTTTCATAACAGTTACCGGAGCCTTGCATGCAGCAGCAAGATATTTCTGTCCGACTACCGGAGTTTTGAAAAGTCCTCCGTGACCTGTAAGCGAATTTATCTTTACTCCTTCACCGGCGAGTATATCCATGCCGGTTTTCAGTGTGGCAATCGTGGAATAAAGCATTGAACGTGTCAGATTGGCGAGAGTGAAATTACTTTCAGCGTTTCTGATCACCATCGGACGACCTTCGTCGAAATGTGTTATGCTCTCACCGGCAAGGTAATTGCATACCATGACTCCGCCGCAGTCAGCGTCACCTTCAAGGCTTTTTTCATAAAGCTTTGTAAACAGGTTTCCTGTATCGTCGTTTCCGCCGAACAGTGAAACTGTTTCGCCGAGTACCTTTACCCAGGCGTTCATGTCATTTGTGCAGTTGTTGCAGTGTACCATTGCCACCGGTTTACCGGTAGGAGTGGTGACCATGTCGATCTCCGGATAGACCTTACTTAAAGCCTTGTCGAGAACGATCATAGAGAATACTGAAGTGCCGGCGGATACATTTCCTGTACCCGGTGCAACAGCATTTGTAGCTGTCATACCGGTTCCTGCATCTCCCTCAGGAGGTGCAAAAGGAATGCCTGGTTTCAGTTTGTTTCCGAGAAGCTTTGCGCCTTCTTCAGTAAGCTTTCCTGCTTCAGTTCCGGCTGTGAGTACCTTCGGAAGGACTTCGCGTATTTTAATGCCGCAGTTCTTTTCGGCCATGAGGCTGTCGAATTTATCAAGCATCGCATTGTCGTAGTCAGCCTTTTCGCTGTCTATCGGGAAAATACCTGAGGCTTCACCGATACCGACTGCATTTACGCCTGTAAGTTTGTAGTGAACATATCCTGCAAGTGTTGTTATATGTGCAAGGCTAGGGATATGTTCTTCCTTGTTAAGAACAGCCTGATAAAGATGAGCGATGCTCCAGCGCTGCGGAATATTGAATTCAAAAAGTTTTGTCAGTTCATCAGCAGCTTCACCTGTAATGGTGTTCTGCCATGTACGGAAAGGAACAAGAAGATTCCAGTCTTTGTCGAAAGCCAGATAACCGTGCATCATCGCTGAAATACCGGCTGCATCCACTGATGAGACATCTGCCTTGTCAAGGGCTTCATTAAGGCCTTTCCATACTTCTTCAAGATCGTAAGTCCAGATCTTGTTTATGTATGAGCTCTTCCAGGTGTAGTCGCCGGATGATACCGGTTCAAAACTGCTGTCAATGACAGAAGCTTTTATTCTGGTGGAGCCCAGTTCAATGCCGAGGCATTTGCTGAAATTAATATTTTTACCCATACTACAACTCCTGTGTTCAGTGGCTTGATTTGTTTTTTCTTGAAAGAACAACACTCTGGATCACGATGAAGATACAGATCATTGCAGCAACTGTTATGTTTGTCCACCATGCATCGTCAAGACCAAGTGAAGCAACAATATTCTTGATCGTGCTAAGTGACATTACACCAAAGAGCGTTCCTATGATATTTCCTGAACCGCCTGTGAGCATTGTACCGCCGATGATGGATGATGCAATGGCGTTCATTTCAGCACCGCTGGCATGTGAAGGTGAACCTGATCCTACGTGGAGAAAGTATACAAATCCGCCTACGCCTGCGAGGAATCCGCAGATAAGATAAGCAAAGAATTTTGTACGCTTTACATTGATACCAAGCATGTTGGCACTCTGTGCGTTTCCGCCTACTGCGTAGAAGCTTCTGCCGAGTCTGAACCATTTTAAGAGAATGAAGAGTACTGCAACTGTGAGAAGTGCAACTACAACTCCTATCTCAATGTATGCCGGAATGAATATTCCTTTTTTGTTGTATGAACCGATGCCGGGAATAAGTATTCTTGTATCCTTGAGGGCTTTGAACTGCTCGTTCTCAACGTTGAACTGTGTGCTGTTTACGATAGTGGTGAGACCACGCGCAAAGAACATACCGGCAAGGGTTACGATGAACGGCTGTACCTCAAGATAGGCTATAAGCACGCCCTGAACGAGTCCGAAAAGGAGACCGATGCCGAGGGCTATCAGGATGGCCGTAAACACATTACCGCCGTTGAAGTCAAGGTGAACTGCACAGCACATACATACCAGTGATGTGACAGCGCCTACTGAAATGTCGATGCCGCCTGTGATCATTACAAGGCTCATACCACATGAAATTATGATAAGAGCGGCGTTTTCATTGAAAATATTAAGGAATGTCTGAGACTTTGTAAAACCGCCTCCGAGCATTGTTACTGCGCAGCTGTACATTAATATGAATACTGCAACAGTGATTATTAGAAGCAAATTTGAATCAGTAAGTTTCTTTTTCATTTTAATTTGCCTCCTTTGCAGCGAAGTTTTTCTTCATATCAGCAAGCTTTTTACGAACTACCGGAGCACTGAGAACAACGAGTATGATAACTACGATAGCCTTGTATGCCGGAAGGGCAGCTGCAGGAACTTCAAACTTGTAAAGTGTTATCGTGAGAAACTGGATAACATAAGCGCCTATTATCGAAGATGAAATACTGAACTTACCGCCGCTGAGTGCGTTTCCGCCGAGGGCGACAGCAAGGATGGCATCCATTTCAATATCCTTCGCAATTACTGAATAGTTTATTGTGGAAAGTCGGCTTACCTTGATAAATCCTGCAACTGCAACGCAGAAGCCGAGGATCACGTAAGTAATGAACTTGATAAACTGCGGATTGATACCGTTGAGTCTTGACGACTCTGCGTTGATACCAACTGCCTGTGTGAACAGAGAAAGCTTTGTAAAACGCATTATAAGTGCAGTGATGATCATGAACAGTATCGCTATAAAGATCGGCGACGGAATCGCTATTCCAGGAAAGAAGTTGCCGAAGTAGCCGAACTTTGGTTCTGAAATGATCGGGAGCTGGTTGTTATTGATCCATGCTGCGATGGAACGTCCTGCTGTGAAGAGAATGAGTGTCGCTACCATTGGCTGAAGCTTGAAGTAAGCAACGAGAACACCGTTGAATGCGCCGAAGAGCATTGCTACTATACAGCAGATAAGAAATGCAACGATTATAGGAGCGTGTAAATGATCCGGTCTTGTTTCCGTTCCGCACAGTACTCTGAGTACCACGCTTCCGGCAAGTGCGATTGCAGCACCTACGGAAATATCCTGTCCGCCTGAAGCTGATGTAACAAGTGTCATACCGATCGAAAGAATGACAAGTTCGGATGCGTTGTCAAGTATTGTGATAAGATTTCCTTTAAGTACAGGATATCCGAGACTGCTTGTACCCAGTTCCACTCTGAAGAAGGAAGGGTCTGCAATAAGATTGAAGAGCATCAGAACGAGCAGAGCAGCAATAGGGATAAAGATCTGTTTCTTTATGATCTTTAAAAAGAAGTTCTGATCCTTTGATAAACTGTTTTGTGCCATTACTTCTTTTCACCTCCGGCAATTGTGGACATTATCTTTGTCTGTGTCAGATCCCCGCCTGTAAGCTCGCCGACAACATGTCTGTCACGCATTACGATCAGTCGTTTGCATACGTGAAGCATTTCGTCTATTTCAGATGAAATGAAGGTAACGCTTTTTCCTTCCGAGGCGAGTTTAAGTACAAGTTTCTGAATCTCAAGCTTAGTACCTACGTCGATTCCTCGTGTAGGTTCATCGAGAATGAGATATACCGGATTAGTGAGAAGCCATCTGGCAAGAATGCACTTCTGCTGGTTGCCGCCCGAAAGTGATTTTATCGGTGTTTCGGCAGATGCGGTCTTGATGCCGAGAAGCTTTATGTATTCATCGGCAAATTTTTCAGCATCGGCTTTTGAAATAGGTCTGAACATTCCCTTCATTACCTGAAGAGCAAGAATAATGTTGTCCTTTACAGAAAGATCACCTATTATACCGTCGTGCTTTCTGTCTTCCGGAAGATAGCCGATACCCTGTTTCATGGCATCGATAGGTTTCTTTATCTTAACCTCTTTACCGTCCATCATTACTCTTCCGCCGGTTACCTTGTCAGCACCGTAAATGGCACGTACCGACTCGCTTCGGCCTGAACCGAGAAGTCCTGTAAATCCGTTTACCTCGCCTTTTCTGATAGTAAAGTCGTAAGGATTTACACCGGCTGCGCTTGAAAGCCCCGTAGCTTCGAATACAGGTTCGCTGCGTCTGTCAATTGTATCAGCTATTTCTTCCTGTTTGATATCTTCAAAGCTGTCGAGTTCCTTGCCCATCATTTTTGATACAAGCTGAACTCTCGGGAGTTCGCTTATAAGATAGTCTCCGACAAATGTTCCGTCTCTGAGTACGGTAATGCGGTCACATACAGAGTATACCTGGTCAAGGAAGTGGGTTACGAATATGATTCCTACTCCGCGGGATTTAAGATCAGTCATGAGTTTGAAGAGTTTTTCCACTTCGCGCTCGTCAAGAGAAGAAGTTGGTTCGTCGAGAATAAGGACTTTACAGTCCATGTCCACCGCACGTGCAATGGCAACCATCTGCTGGACCGCAATCGAACAGTCACTCAGCTGCTGAGTAGGGGAGGCAGGTATCTGAAGTGAGTCGAGAAGCTGTTTTGCTCCGGCGTTCATCTTTTTCCAGCTGGTAGTCATTTCATTTGTGCGTCCGATGTACATGTTTTCGGCAACCGTCAGATTCGGACAAAGTGTGATTTCCTGATAAACTGTACTGATACCTGATTTCTGAGCGTCCTGAGTTGAATTTATGGTCACAGGTGCACCATCCATGTAAATGGATCCGGCGTCTTTCTGGTAAACACCCGTGAGAACTTTGATGAGAGTTGATTTTCCGGCACCGTTTTCACCCATAAGAGCGTGGATCTCGCCTTTGTGCAGAGTGAACTGAACATTGGACAGAGCCTTTACTCCGGGGAATTCCTTACAGATGCCTTCGAGCCGTAAAATAACGTCATCCTGCATGATATCGCCTCCGTTATCATTATTTTTATTAAGCTGAAAAACAGCACTAAAGCATCCCTATACAATAAAAAATATAAATATTTTACTTAAATCATCGCAAAATTCTCAAAAAAAACGCGTCCCGGAAACAAGGATGATTATTATCCATATATTCAGAGCCGCGCTTTTTATATATGATTTTAAGAAGACTTTATGATCGCGATATCATCAGATTCCGTACTGGTCAACATCAGCCTGTGTGATTGTTTCAGCATCGAAGCCCTTTTCTTCCATGATTACGACCTTGCTGGCCGGAGCCTTTCCGTTTTCAAGTCCCTTGATGATCTCGTCGATGTATGAAGCCTGGAACGGATTGCACTGTCCGTCGTAGTTCCAGTTCTTCTTAAGGAGTTCTTCGAGAGCCCACATGTTGCAGTCAAAGCCCATTACGATAACATCCTGACCTACACCGTGCTTGATGTTTGCCTTGTCAAGAGCAGCAACAGCACCCTTAGCCATGTCGTCGTTTTCAGCGTAGATTACGTTGAACTTTGTGCCTGCGTCGATTACTGACTGAACGATCTGCTGAGCTGTTTCGGCGCTCCATTCAGCTGTCTGCTGTGTTACGATGTTCCAGTTAGCTTCAGCCTGTGCCTTCTTGTCAAGAGCACCTGTACGTCCAATCTGAGCTGAAGAACCTACAACACCCTGAATGTGTACAATGTTGTATTCGTCGAGTTTCTGTGAAGCCAGCCAGTTTACAGCTGTTTCACCTTCCTTGGCCATATCTGAAACGATAGAAGCTTCGTAGAGGCTTTCATCGGCATCGATCGTACGGTCGAAAAGGATTACCTTGATTCCCTGAGTCTGAGCATCCTTAAGAACGCTGTCCCAGCCGGATGTACCTGCTGCTGAAATGAGAAGGTAGTCAACTTCGTCCTGAATGTATTTCTGAGCTGCAGCGATCTGTTCCTCGTTCTTGAGGCTGTAAGCGAACTGAGCTTCGTAGCCGTTCTCTTCAGTGAACATTGCCTTCATGTCTTTGTCGTTAGCGTTTCTGTAACCTGATTCGTTAGGATCGTTGTTGATGATGCCGACTTTGATAAGACTTCCTGAAGAAGTGCTGTCAGCGTTTGTGTTTCCGTCAGAAGCAGAGTTTTCAGCAGGCTTGTCCTGGCCCTCAGAGCCTGCGCCTGAACCAGGGTTTGCAGGGCCGCATCCTGTGAATGCTGCAAGTCCGAGTGTTAAGCTGAATAAGATAGCTAAAGTCTTTTTGATTTTCATGTTTTTCCTCCTGATCTCTTACAATTAAAGAAATTGAAATAAATTTTTAGACCTTGCGATGAGAATACTGTCATCAATTACACATACAAATTTTTGCTTCCGAACACTTCTCATCAGGTTGATTATATTGTAACATAATACATAATATGATTTCAAGAACTAAATTAGATAGAATATTGCGAAAACTGTTGTGCAGTATTGCCAAATTGTACGCGGAATTTAGTACTTATGTCTTAAAAATGCGTACATGTTATTGACAAACATTGATTTTAGATGTATTATATTTGTATAAGAACACGTTACAATTTAATAAGGAGTTGTATGCAATTTGAAAAAGTACGAAATGCTTTCAGCAGAACTCAAAGAAGGCATTCGTTCCGGAAAGTATCCTGAGGGAAAAAGTCTTCCTACCGAGGAGGAACTTTCAGCAAAGTACAGCATGAGCCGCCAGACTGTACGAAAAGCACTTCAGATACTTGTGAACGAAGACCTTATCGTGAAAAGACAGGGAAGCGGGTCTGTGGTAAAGGGTAAGGGATCAAATCCGCGCAGTCACATTATAGCTGTTATCGCCACCTATATTGATGACTATATATTCCCCGGTCAGTTACGTGCTGTTGAATCAGTTCTTTCAGCCAACGGCTATACACCTGTCCTTGCAGCTACAGGGAACAGGGTCTACAGTGAAAGAACCATTCTTGAAGACCTTCTTAACAAACCTATCGACGGTTTCCTTATAGAAGGTACAAAAACAGCGATGCCTAACCCGAATTTTGATTTGTACGCAAGATTATTCAAACGTCGTATTCCTGTTGTATTTTTTAACAGCTATTATCCTGAACTTCAGGGAACTATTTCAGTATGTGCTGACAACAGAAGCGGTGGATATGAACTCGTAAACTACCTGCTCGGCAAGGGACATGAACGCATCGCAGGCTTTTTCAAGAGCGATGATATTCAGGGCCACCAGCGTTACTTAGGCTACATTTCAGCTCTTCGCGATGCAGGCAGACTTGTGGGTGATGAAAAGGTCATCTGGTATACCACAGAATCAAAGGAGCAGATCCTCTCCGATGCAGAAGCGATCCTTTCACGTATCGGTGACTCAACAGCAGTTGTATGCTATAACGATGACATTGCCATCCGTCTTATAAGAACACTGACACAGTGCGGAAAACGTATTCCTGAAGACATTGCTGTCGCAAGTTTTGACAACAGTAATTTCAGTGAAATATCGCCTGTACGTATTACTTCAATGTCCTATGATGACAGAAATATAGGCTCTATTGCGGCTAATAAGCTTATTGACATTCTCAACGGGAAAAAGGTCCATTCGGAATCCGTTCCGTGGACTCTCGCTGAAAAGGAAAGTACCTGATAAATCATATTCCTCTGCATATCAGCAATTCACGTTTTGCTGAATGTACGGATAATATTAAAAAATAATGTGTAAAGTTTTATGAAAATCTGTTCGTAAAACAAGACAGTCTCTGACCGTAACTGACGGCAGAGACTGTTTTTCTTTTATACGGGAGAAATAATTAAACTTAAATGGTTCAAAAAGTACAGCCTCCGGCCATCACGGCGGGAGGCTGTACGTTCTGATATGGATATAATAGTTTATTATACCGTGCAGGGATTCATATTATTTCATGAGTGCCTGCTTTAAGAGACAGAAGTCAATGATAGTGATCTTTCCGTCTGAATCGAAGTCAGCAGCAGAAGGATCTTCAACAGATGCCTTTGCACCGAGCATGAAGCTGCGGAGTGCAACAAGATCAGCTGTAGTGCATGAACCGTCAGCGTTGACATCGCCCTTTACAGCATAAGCTTCTGCAAGAGGGAGCTTTTCAACATCTACGGCACGAATTATGATGTAGTTTACATTGATAGCCTTGTCAGCTGATGTAATGCTTAAATTGAGTGTTCCGTCTTTAACTGTAACATTACCTTTTGAAGCAGTTCTTCCGTCTGTTGCACACTTTTCAGCAACTGCGGTCTTTGTGCCTGACGCATCTACCTGATATACGGAAGGTGAGGTCGAGCATGACCACGGATCGCTGAAGCACATTTCAACGGAGTACTTGCCGTTCGGAAGATCGAAACGGTAGTCAAGGTGACGGTCTATATTGTTTTCGTACTGGTTCTTTGTGTAACGGTATGATGCTGTTTTAGCTCTTCCGTCCTGTGTGTTTCTTTCGTCACACCAAGTATTTGCTGTGTAAAGGCCCTTGCTGTTCTTGCTTCCGCCGTACTGGTCAGAAGCGTCGTCAACGAGACCCCATTTCATGCCTGTTACCTGGTCAGGTCCGTAAAGCTGTTCTGTAAGTGAGTTGTAGTAACCGAATTTGTCGCCGTTTGATGCAGTTCTTGTATTGTGGTCGCCGCAGTCAACGAAGTAAGCTATCGAGCTGTCGATCTGATAGTCAGGTTTTACAGCCTTTGTGTAGATAAAGTCACATACTCTTGCAGAATCAGCAGTTGATCCTGATGAGAAGCCGATGTCGATGACGTCATATGTTGTGCCGTTAGCATCAATATTCTTTACGCAGTCTGTGAGTACATAGTCAGGAATGATGTAGCTTACATTGTATACATCTTCGCTTCCTGAGTAATCAAGCTTGCCCTGGAAGAGTATTCTGTCGCCGGCAGTGATAACGATCGGCTTGCCGTTGTCAGCTTTTCTGAATGTTACCTGAAGAAGTGTATAGGCAGCATCCTTGTCAACAGCCATCTGGTATTTGAAGTGACCGCCCTTTGTAGCGTAACGGTATGTACTGTCATCTGTTACGCTAACTGAGTTCTGTTCGTCCATTGCGTGGAGTTCGTCGTTTTCGTACTGGCCGTAACCAGGCTGAACTGTATCAATTACAGTTTCCTTTGCACGCGGGATATCTTCTTCAACAGCATTGCCTGATGCCTTGAATATCCAGTAGATACCGTAGCGCTGCTTGTACTGCTGATAGTGAGGTGTGAATGTAAGTGTTGTATCAGCACCTGTAAGTGTGAACTTGAGTGAGTTAGCATCCTTCTTCATATAGTCATTGATCTTGTACATATATGAGGAGAGGGTACCGCTTGAATCCTTGAGGTTGATAGTCTTTGTCGGAGTAACTGCATCAGCAGGAATTGAAACGTTCATACCTGTTGTACCCTGCTTCATGTTTGAAGTACCGAGTTCAGCACTGAGAACTACAGGGCCGTATTTGAATGCGTATGATGACGGGTTGTCAGGAAGAGCGTAAGCCTTTACTGCAAGCGGGATAGTAAGTTCAATTGAATCGCCTGAGCTGAAATCGCCTGTAACTACTGCGTAGTCATTTTCAGTCTTGTAGTTGTACTTGCTGCCGTTGACTGAGACTGTCATAGCATCTGCTGCCCAGTCAGGAATACGGAAACGGAATTCAAGTGATCCTGAACCGTCAATTGTGAACTTGGTCGTATTTCCGTTCGGAATTGTGCTTTCCTGGGTAACTTTAACGTTCTTGTCTGCCCAGTTCAAAACTGAACTCTGGTAGTAGTTTACGTAAAGAGTGTTACCCTTGTGCATATAGATAGTGTCACCGAGTTTTGTGAAACTTTCCATACCGCTGCCTGTACAGCACCAGAAGTGATTGAATTCTGATGAATATACCTTGAAGTAACCTGTAGCCATCGGCTGGAAGTATGTTGTCATACCTGTTTCAGGGTTCTGTGACGAGAGAATTGAGTTGTAATATGTATTCTCATAGAAATCCATGTACTTCTTTTCGCCTGTGATCTTGAAGAGTTCACGGCTGAGCTTGAGCATGTTGTATGAGTTACATGTTTCACAGTTACAGTTTGTTCTTTCAGCATCGAGAATGTCGTCCTTGCCGAAGTGTTCCCATTCACTGTTACCGCCTGTGATGTATGTATGGTGAGTTACTACCATATCCCAGAAAGCTTCAGCGTATTGCAGATATTTGGAAGCATCTACTTTCTGACCGTTTATTGTCTTGCCGTCAACTGCGATGTATCTCTTGAGAGCACCGATGAACTTCGGAATAGTAGTGTTTGCGTGCCTTCCGTTGAGGACATCGGTTCCGCCCTTGAGAACCTTTTCATGAAGTGCAGTTTCATCAAAGTAGTGAGCTGCAACGGCGTGATTGTCTTTTCCGGTTATGAGATAGAGCTCATAAAGACAGTCGTTCATTCCGCCGTATTCAACTGAGAGTACTTTGTTGTGAGTCTGGTCGCTCCATTTTGAAGCACGGTTGTAGCACCAGTCACCGAGTGATGAACCAACATCCTTAGCAGGTTCATAGCCCATGAGATTGTAAACATCAACTATACCCGCAATGAGTTTATGCATTGTGTACCACGGAACCCATGCTTCGTTGATGATGTTTGTTTTACCGTTTTCAACATTGTCGAACTGCTGTTCAACATTTCCGCGGTTTTTGATGTTTGCTGCCCAGAGAAATCCCGGCTTGCCCTTTGAATTCTGCTGACATACTTTCATTCCGTCGATAAGATCCTTTGCTTTCTTGTACAAAGCATCTTTCTGTTCGGAAGTTGTCAGAGGATTGGCATAAGCCTGTGCAATAGCTGTCAGATAATGTCCGACAGTGTGTCCTCCGATGAGCGAATTTTCCCATCCGCCGTATCTTGTTGCACCGTTTGTCGAAAGACCTGCATTGTCACGGAAACCGGCAAGCAGTTTTCCGGTGTCAAAAGAGAGCAGATACTTGATCTCTTTTGAGTAGGCATTGACCGTGTATGCATCTGTCATTTTAACATCGCTCAGAGAAAAACTTTCGATGTTAGGCGCAGCGGCTAAAACACTGGTCGGTTCATTGTTTTTTGGAAACGAAATACACGTTACTGCCATCATTCCTGAAACGACTAATGACAGAACACGTTTCCAGTTTCTTGTACACGTCATAGGTATACAATCCCTCCTGTGATTTGTCTATGGTACAAATTTTTATCAGATTATTTGCACCACCGCACATGGCGTATTTAACTTTACA